>JAJZQK010000445.1 GCA_021847625.1 Chloroflexota bacterium | reverse complement strand
ATATTGCATGATCGCTTCGGGAAGGCCTTCGTCTTGCTCCAGTCGACCGGGCCGTACTTCTTGAACTTGAGGGCCAGGTCGCCGCTGCCCCACGGCTCGACGCCCTCCGGGAACGTCACCGGGTGGAAGTGCGGCAGCTCCTCCTCGCCCTGCGTCGGCTTGAAGGTGATCAGCCCCGCGTCGGCCAGCACCTGGCCGGCCCGGAAGTTCGGGCCCGTCGGCTTGGCGCCGTGGTCGCTCACGAGCAGGTAGACCGTCTCGTCCTCGTCCGTCGGCTCGGTGATGCGGGTGATCAGGCGGTCCAGGGACTCGTACATGTACTGGTCGGCCGCGATGTACTTCTCGTACTCCGCCTTGCTGGGGGTAAGGGCGGGATCGACCATGTTGGCGAAGGCGTGGTAGGCCCAGTCCGTGGTATGGACGTGCATGTAGTAGATGTCCCACTCTCTGGTCGTAAGCAGGTAGTAGGCAGCCTCCGCCATCCACTCGTGGGCCATCTCGACGATCTCGTTGAGCGTGGGCACGTCGATCCAGCCGAGCTTGAGGGCGTTGTAGCCGGCATACGGTAGCGGCAGCCCCTTCAGGGGTAGCTCGGCCGCCAGGACCTCGGGATAGGTCCAGCCGTCCAGCCCGCAGAGGGCCGTGCGGTAGATTTCGAGGTCCTCGCCGTCGGCGGAGAGGCCCATCAGCTTGATCTTGAAGGCCGCCCGCCGCTCGCCGCCGGAGGTGTGGAAACCGCGGATCTGGGTGTCGCCCCACTGGCCCACCTTCAGGTCGGCCAGTGGCTGCGAGCAGTCCTTGCCCTCGCAGACCAGCACCCGGTCGAAGCCCTTGCCCTGGCTGTCGAGAATGAGGGCGTACCAATTCTGCGCCTTGACCTCTTCCCTGGGTCGCCGGTACTCCAGCGGCAGCACTGCCTCCAGGGCCTTCGCCGCCTTGGGGGCGTTCTCCCAGCCCTTGGCGGGGACGACGTCCATGTCCGTCGCGCCCGGCTTGAAGCCGGTGGACCAGAGCTGGTCGTCGGACACGGTGATCCTGTGCGCCTCGAACGGGAGATCCTTGTCGCGCCACTCGTTGGGCGAGAGGCCGTTGCCGGCGATCTGGACGCCCAACTTCATGCGCGCGGGCCAGGTGGTCGGGTAGTTGACGACGATCGCCTTCTTACCGACCTTCTCCGCGGCCTCCCAGATGAACTCCGCCCGCACCTCGCTGCTATCGAAGCCCTGGTGCGTCTTATCGAGCGGGTCGCCTGGGATGTGGACGTTGAAGCAGGAGATGCCGTGGGTAGCGATCGTCGCGCCCGTGGACAGCGTCGTCCAGTTCGGCGGGGTGATGCTGGGGAAGGGCGGGAAACAGTTGGCGCCCCACACGCCACGGTCGATCATCCGCTTCACGTGCGGCATGTGCCCCTCTTGCGCATACTTATACATCTGCGAAACGATCGGGGCGTCGATACCGATGAGCATTACCTTCTTTGCTTTTGCCACTACTGTCCTCCCTAGAATTGAATTGCTCGCAGAGTGAATCGCCCGCCGTTCATCGGCCCGGCGAGCGATGTGCGAAACATCACTAGGCGGATAGCCGCCGCGGGTCGCAGGCCGATGCCCTGCCAACCAGGCCTGCGGTCCTCGCCCCGCCACCTCGCGTCTATTGTATACGGGCTGGGCAAGCAAGTCCAGCGCCGACCGAGCGCGGGTGTGGGTGTTGATACGGCACCCGCGGCCCGCTCCCGGGCAGCTACTTGTCGAGCCAGACGCCGCCCGCGTACAGCGCGTTGTCCATGTTGTACTCGATACCCTTGACGTAGGTCGGGTAGGCCCAGAGGCGCACGCCATCGCCGACGGTGATGGTGAAGCACTCGTCCAGCATTAGCTCCTGGATCTGCCGGCATAGCCCCTTGCGCTTCTCCTGGTCCAGGGTCGACTGGAGATCATTCCGCAGCTGCTCGTACTCGGGGCTGTAGTAGTGATTCCAGCCACCCTCGCTCTCCAGGTACCAGGCCTTGGCCCCCATGAGGGTGCTCCCCGGGTCGCGCGAGGCCCGGCCGTAGGCATGGGCCATCATGACGAGATCGCCCTTCTGGTTCAGGGCCGTGTACTGGGCCGGCTCGAGATCCGCCACCTTGGCGTTGATGCCGATCTTCTTCAGGTCCGCCTGGAGGATGACCGCCAGATCGCCATAGCCGACGTTCGTCTTCGAGGACGTGCGCAGCTCGGTGTCGAAGCCATTCTCGAGGCCGGCTTCCTTCAGCAGCGCCCGCGCCTTGTCCAGATCGTAGCCAATCTTGCCCTGGAGGTCTTCGAAGTAGGCCCAGGAGTTCGCCGGCCAGATCAGACAAGTAGGCTTCGAGAAGCCCTGCAGCGCCGTCTTGCAGAAGCGCTCGCGGTCGATGGACCAGGCGACGGCCTGGCGCACCCGCTTGTCGGTGAAGGGCTCGACCTTGACGTTGATGCCCACGTCGAAGATCGTCGAGCCCGGCGCCCCCGGGTCCACGATGTACTTGCCGCCCTGGTCGCGCAGACGAGCGCCATCCTGGAGGCTAGCATTGAAGGCAATGTCGATGGCGCCCGTCTCCAGGTTCACGGACAGCGCGGCGAGGTCAGGGATCTGGCGTACGATGTACCGGTCCAGGTAGGGCTTGCCCTTGTCCCAGTAGTCCTTGAAGGCCACCATCTCCACGCGGTCGTTGGGCACGTACTTGTCGAGCTTGAAGGGGCCGGTGCCCACACCGTTCTTGGACCGGTCTTCCAGCGCCTCCTTATCGACGATGTACAGCACGTCGAGCATGTCGTAGACGCCGGGGTTGACGCTGGCGAACTTGAGCTTGACGGTGTACTTCTCGGACGTGTCCACCTCCTTGACGGTCTGGAACAGCGTCTTCATGATCGCGCGCTCGTTCGTCTGGCCGAACTCGACGGAGGTCTTGACGTCCTCGGAGGTGAAGGGGCGGCCAGTGTGGAACTTCACGTCCTCGCGCAGCTTAAGCGTCATCACCGTGCCGTCGGCCGAGAAGTCCCATTTCTCAGCCAGTTCGGGCTGGGGATTGAGATTGAAGTCATAGCGGACGAGCGTGTTGTACATCGAGCGGATGTAGGGAGCATGCCCGACGAGGAGGCTCATCGGGTTGAACTCCTGGATGCCCATCGTACACGCCAGGGTCAGCGTGCCGCCCTTCTTGGGGCCGGCGGCCGTTGGGGGCGTGGCCGGGGCCGTGGTGGCGGTGGGCTGGGTCGCGACGGGGGTAGCGGCAGGGCTGGCTGCCGCCGTCGGCTTGGCCTGCGTCGGCGGCACGCTGGTGGGCGTGGGCTCGGCGGTCTGGGCGCAGGCGTGCAGCAGCGCCACAGTGCCTGTCAACATGCCGACCTTGAGGAAATCCCTGCGGGTCACGGTCCGTTTCGTCCTTGTACCCATGTCGTTGGCTCTCTCCTTTCGCACAATCAACGCTGGGGGCTACGACGATCCCCTCTTCACCAGATTCACCGGTAGGCATATGCGACGGCCGGGGGGCGGCTCGGGGTCGCCGTCCAGTCGCTCCACGGCCATTTGCACCAACTGACGTCCCAGGGCGTCGCCGTCCACCTCGATCATCGTCAACGGCGGCTGCGCCAGTCGGCTCCAGCGCACGTCGCCGGTGCCGACGAAGGCGATGTCGCCCGGGATGCCCACGCCGCGGTCGCGCAGACAGCCCAGCGATCCCTGGACGAGCATGCCGTTGCCGGCGATAACGGCGTCCGGGGGCTGGTCCAAGCGCAGCAGGGCCTCTGTCGCCTTATAGGCCTCCTCCTCCGAGCGCAGGCCGGAGGCGAGGAGCCTCTCGTCAACAGGCAGGCCTGCCTCGGCATGAGCCGCGCGGTAACCCGTTATGCGCCCGGCGTTCGCCCCAATGGGCGAAGTCGTGAGCAGGGCCACGCGCCGCCGCCCACGCTCGAACAGATGGCGCAGCGCGGCCGTCATGCCCCCCTCGTGGTCCAACAGCGCCGCGTCGGCCACGACGCCTGGCGGCAGGTGGTCCGCGAAGATGAGCGGCACGCCCGCGCGCTGGGCCTCCAAGAAAGGGGTGGGGTCGGCGTTGGCCGGGTAGACGATGATCGCCGCCACCCGCTGGTCGACGAGGGCCTCGCGGTGGGCC
>JAJZQK010000444.1 GCA_021847625.1 Chloroflexota bacterium | reverse complement strand
GGTGGCAACGCCAACCGGTAACGCGGGCAATGCAGACGACACGGGGGCCGTAGTCCGAGGCAACGTTCATTATTGGGCCAGGGCTGACGCCCTGGCCCATGCTCATACTAGCACGCCTGCTCGGCCAAGGCAATATGCGATTGCAGGAGGGCCGAGAAAAGCATCCCGGCCCCTGCTAAGTGGCAGGGGCCGGGATTCGTCAGTGCGACCGTCTATCGCGTTCGACGCGTTAGGGCTGCAGCGAGTTGGCCGCCTGCAGCAGGTCCGTCTCGGAGACGGTGCCGCCAAGCACGTAGACGATGCCATTCTTCTGCCAGACGACGTAGGTGCCCTCGGGCCCCTCTATGCCGGTCGTCGCCGGCTTGTGCGTCACCAGCAGGCCCTGAACGCCGTCCACGTCGACCGTGCGCGAAGTGTCGCCCTTGAGCACGGGCACGGGCACCGTCGTATCAGAGCTCGTGATCGCCCGCAATTGATCCACTACTTCCGGTGGCATCCCCGAGAGGGCGAAGAAAAGGTTGCGCATCTCGGGGGTGTCGAGCACGGCCGGCATCTCCAGCGTCGGGCTCTTGCCCTGGGCAAATAGCAGGCCACTCTTGCTGCCCTCCGGCCCCGCGTAGACCTGCTGGACGTTCAGGGGGACGTAGACCCGCGCGGTCGCCCCGTCGAGCTCGTTCGGGAGCTGCGCCTTGATCCCCATGTTGGCCAACGCCGCCGTGGTCTTGGCCCGGTCGAAGGTGAACACCGCCTCCGCGGGCGTGCTGACGTTGATCTCGGGCGTGGTGGACAGCCCGGCGGGCACGCTCTGCAGCCCGCGCACCGGGAAGTCGGCCAGGCCCTGGGCCTCGCTCAGGCTTGCCACCTGCTGGTTAGTCGGCTCCGTGCGCGCCTCGAACGTGCCGAGGTCCTCGGGATTGAGGTCCGTGGCCTTGTCAGGCGTGAAGGAAGGGTCGATCGTCACCGGCGCGAACTGCTCTGCCCGGAAGACCTTGAGCAGCTCGCCCGCTGCCGAGCCGACTGGCGTGAAGGCCAACGAGAGAACCACGGCCAGCACCACCAACGAAGCGGCCGCGGCCCGCCAACTACGTAGGAAGGAACCGCCACTCATAGAGACAAAACCTCCTCGGAATCTCTGCCATAGGCTGGGTCGGGCCGCCGCGCGTTCGCGCCAGGCCCGCAGGGCGTAAGCCGGCGTCACGGTCTCCGCGGGACCGGGCGCCAGGCAATCCAGCACGTCGCTCGTTTCCGCCGCGAGGGCAGAGATGCGCGCGAGCTCTCCCCGGCAGGCCTCGCACCCCTTCAAGTGTTCTGCCACGGCCGCCCGCCGCGGCGGGCTCAGCTCGTCGTCCCAGTAGGCCCGCAAGGTGCCGATGTCGATGCACATCGCCTAGCCCTCCTTCTCGCGCAGGGCCAGGTAGCGCTCGCGGAAGCGCTCCTCTGCCCTCGCCAACAACGTGCCGACGGAACTCGGGGCCACGCCCAACGCTTGGGCGATCTCGGCGTAGGATGACCCCGCCTGCCGCAGCACGAGGCAAGCGCGCGACCGCTTCGGCAGCTCCCCGAGGGTCAGGCGAACCAGGGCCCGTTCCTCGTTGCGGAGGGCCACGTACGCCGGGTCGGGCGGCTCGCCCGCGCCGAGCGTCCAGTCCTCCACGGCCACGGCCGCCTCGCGCCTACCCCGCCTATCTTCCCCGCGCTGCCGGTTCAGGGCCATGTTCACCGCCACGCGGTAGAGCCAACCGCCCAAGGTGTGCTCGCGCCCCTGCCGGAAACGCTGCCCGTGCAGCTTGAGGAAGACTTCCTGGGCCAGATCCTCGGCCTCGACTCGGTCGCCCAGCACGCGGAAGAGAACGCCGTAGACCTGCCCGTAGTAGCGCAGGAACAGCGTCTCGAAAGCGGCCTCGTCTCCCCTCGCCACCTTCTCCAGGAGAAGGGAATCGGGCGGTATGGCCAACGAAAGAGCCTCCAATGTTCTGCCTCCGGTTCCGTCTGCCATTATAACACCGCCCGCTTCCGCTTCATGACAGGCCACGTGAAAAGGGGAACGGCCCGTGACAGACCGTTCCCCCTTACTTCTGCTCACTCACGGTATCCGGCAGGGACTATCTCTTGGGTGGCTCCTCGTGCGTGGTCCGCCGCCAAAGGTCGGCGGCCAGGTTCTGGAAGAGCATCGCCCCCAGGGCCCCCATCACGCTGAACATCGCCACCCAGGCCAAGCGCCTCACCATGCGAGATTCTCCTCCCTCGGCTCCTTGCACGGCACCAAGCGCCGCCCCGCCGAGGTCCACATTCCGTAATCGGTAGAGGTTCCTTCGACCGGCCCGCCGTAGCGCTAGGCGGCTGCGCCGAATGCTGGCCTGCGGCTCGTGGGCCTCCTGCCAGGTCCGGATCAGGTTCGTGGCGAGGGCTGCGCTAGCGCCTGCCACCACACCGAGGGCCGCCCCCGCCGCGACCGTCGGGTTGCGGCGCACGATTTCCGGCGTGGCCCGGTCTACCTCGTCGGCGACATCGCGGGCGACCTCCTGGGCCTCGTGGCCCAGCGTGTCGGCCGTATCTTCCACCCGGCGCGTGACCGCACCGCGAAGGTTACGGGCGACGCTGGATGGAGTGAGTCTTCGCGTCAATTCATCGATGATGACGTCGGAATCCGCCCGGAGATTCTCTATCTCGCGGACGACCTCGTCTGGCTTTGCGCCCATCTTACGTCCTCCCTTAACGTCTCACGCGTCCGCGGCAACGGCCGCCTATTCACCATCGTGTAACCAATCAAGGCAAGCGTCCCGCCAATGATAAAGTAGACGCCAGCAGCAATCAGGAAACCGGCCCAGAGAGCGAGTCCGGGCGCAATCGCATAGATGACGACGATCACGATGGCCGGCATAATCGAGAAGAGGAACAACGCCCCAATGATGGCCAGGGTTGCCCCGGTCCCGATCTGGATGGCCTCGTTGCGCCCCTCGGCCTTGGCCAGGGTGATTTCCCGGTCCACGAGAGCGGTTATGTTGGTGATCAGCCGACGTATCAGATCCTGCGTGCTCAGCCGCCGGATTTCTGCCTCCTGCATTGCATCCACCTCCTTCCCATTGCCATATACGTTTGGTTCCCATCCAATAGGCCACAGGTGGCGAAGGCCCCGTGGCCCAGAGATTGTCTCTCCTCTTGCCACTTGTTGCAGTACATCACCTGTCGATACGCCTTCTGCAACGTGCGTGCCAAGGGTGGTCAGGCCATGCGGCGGCTCATGCGGGCCCGGCGCACGGCGAGTGAGAAAGCAAGCCTCGCTTGATTTGCACCGCGGCATCGGCTATGATATCGGGCACGAAGACGAGGAACGAGAGGAGTAGGCAGCGGCAGGCCGCAAGAGAAGGAGGGTCAGGGGCTGAGAGCCCTCCTCGGTACACGCTGGCGAAGGTCGCTCGGGAGTCGGGAGTCCGAAAGACACGTAGGTCTCCCCGGGCAGGGCCCGTTATAGCCGCAACAAGGGTTGCCCCGCGCCAAACGAGGCAACCGAACCAAGGTGGTACCACGGAAGGCCTCTTTCGTCCTTGCGACGGATGAGGCCTATTTGTTGTCCGGATGGCGGCGGCCACGGCCGGAGGCCCCCCGTGCCCGTGGTCGCCCTGCCGAAGTGAATGCACCCTATGCCCACGCGGGCTTTTGGATTTTTAAGGAGGAACCACGATGTCGGAACCACAGGAGGTGGCGATGGCCAAGGCCTTCGCCCCCCAAGAGGTGGAGGACAGGCTATACGCGTTCTGGGATGAGAACGGCTTCTTCACGCCCGTAGTAGACTGGGCGAAGGAGCCCTTCACCATCATCATGCCGCCGCCGAACGTGACGGGCGAGCTTCATCTGGGCCATGCCCTCACCACCACGGTCGAGGACGTCATGATCCGTTGGCACCGCATGCTCGGCGACCCCACGCTGTGGTTGCCGGGCGAGGACCACAGCGGCATCGCCGCCCAGGTGGTGGTGGAGAGGATGCTCGCCAAGGAGGGCGTCGACCGCCATGAGCTCGGTCGCGAGCGCTTCCTCGATCGGATGTGGGAATGGACCCGCAAGTACGGGCACGCCATCGCCGACCAGCACCGCAAGCTCGGCGCCTCCTGCGACTGGACCCGCGAGCGCTTCA
>JAJZQK010000443.1 GCA_021847625.1 Chloroflexota bacterium | reverse complement strand
TCCCTGGCGTCTCGGTAGAACGCGAAGCGTGTGTTCCCTCACCCAGCAGCGGCGAGGGAATGGGTGAGGGTGAGCCGGCTCGACGCCGGCCAGGCGGCATGGGGCAAGCCCCTGCCCTACAGGCTGCAACGGAGCCTTTCCTCGGACACGTAGGGCAGGCCCTTGTGGCCTGCCGCCCGGCGCCCCGCAGGGCGCGGAGACACGAACCCTCACCTGGCGCAGATCGACGAGGCGTTGCGGATAACCGGCCAGGAAGGCACCTGCAAAGTTGTACTCACCCCTTAGGGAGGTAAATATGGCTCGCTACGATCTCCTGATCAAGGGCGGCACGGTGATCGACCCGGCCGCCGGTCTCGATGAGACCCGCGACGTGGCCGTGTCCGACGGCCGCATCGCTCTGGTGGCGGAGGGAATACCGGCCGGCGAGGCCGCCGAGGCTCTCGACGCCACGGGGCTCGTCGTCACGCCCGGACTGATCGACTTCCACCTTCATGCCTTCCGCGGCGGTACGCGCATCGGCCTGGACATCGACCGCTTCTGCCTGCCACGGGGCGTCACCACCGGCGTCGATTGCGGGAGCAGCGGCGCCTACAACTTCCCCGCCTTCCGCGAACTCGTCATCTCCAAGGCCCGCAGCCGCCTCTTCTGCTTCCTGAACCTGGCGGCGATTGGCCAGGTCGATATCCGGGTGGGCGAGTTGGAGGACCTGCGGCACATCGACGAAGAGGCGACTATCAAGTGCGTCGAGGCCAACCGCGACGTCATCCTCGGCCTGAAGGTGCGCCTGAGCCGCTACGCCGTCGGCCAGAACTCCCTGCGGCCCCTGGCCATCGCCAGACCGATAGCCGACCAACTGGGGGTGCCGATCATGGTCCACGTGGGCGACACGGACGCCCCCCTCGCCGACATCCTGGCCCTGCTCAAAGGCGGCGACATCGTCACCCACTATCTCACCCCGCACGAGCACGGCGTCCTGGACGCCAATGGCCACGTGCAGCAGGCGGTCAGGGGCGCCGTCGCCCGCGGGGTTATTCTCGACACAGCCGTCGGCCGCCTGCACCTGGGCGTTGAGGTCGCCCGGAAGGCGTTCGCCGAGGGGCTCATGCCCGACGTCATCAGCACCGACGTCACGATCTTCGGCGCCTACGGCAACGTGCGCGACCTTCCTTACATTATGTCGTCACTCATGGCCCTCGGGTTGAACCTTGAGCAGGTGATCGAGCGCACCACCGCGAACCCCGCCCATCTGCTCGGGCGCGAGTCGGAGCTGGGTACGCTGCAGCCCGGCGCTGTAGCCGACGTGGCCGCCTTTGCCGTCGAGGAAGGGGAGTACGAGTTCACCTCCTCGATCGGTGAGAAGTTCGTCGGCAAGCACAACCTGAGCCCTCGTCTCGTTATCAGGGCGGGCCGGCAAGTGCCCGTGGAGGAGATACCGCGTGAAGTACGTTAAGCGCGATCAACTGACCTACCGCTTTGCCGCCGACGTGCCGCCGGTGCTGTCGGTCGAACCCGGCGAGACGATCGAGATGGAGACCTACGACACGACGACCGGCCGGGTCCGCCAACCGGAAGACATCTATGCCTACGTGGCCGACCGCGACCCCAACAAAGTGAACCCGGCTGCCGGCCCCGTGTACGTCGAGGGAGCGGAGCCCGGCGACACGCTCGTCGTCGAGATCCTCGCCATCCAGGTGGACGAGGCGGGCTCCCTGCGCATCATGCCCGGCGGCATGGGCGTGCTGGCAGAGGAGATGCACGAGCCGTACTGTCGTATAGTCCGCATCGAAGGCGATAGGGCGGTCTTCAGCCCCGAGATATCGTTCCCCATCCGGCCGATGGTCGGGGTAATCGCCACGGCTCCCGCCGAGGGCGAGATCACTACCGCCCTGCCGGGGGAAACCGGCAGCAACATGGACCAGAACGACGTGAAAGTGGGCGCCAAGGTCTACCTGCCGGTAGAGGTGCCCGGCGCTTTGTTCGGGCTGGGCGACCTGCACGCCAGCATGGGCGACGGCGAGATCACCAGCAACGGCATCGAGATCGGCGGTCGGACCACCGTGCGCGTCGACCTCGTCAAGGGTCGCCGCTGGCCCCGACCGTGGCTCGAGAACGCCACGGACTGGATCTCCACGGCCAGCGCGCCGACGCTGGAAGAGGCGATCAAGATAGCGGTGCGCGACATGGTGGACCTGCTGGCGGAACGACTGAGCGTGGTCCGCGAGGACGCCTATATGCTGATCAGCGCCCGCGGCGACGTGCGCATCGGCCAATCTTGCGGTGGCCTGCCGCCAACGGTGCGCGTGCTCTTCCCCAAGCTGGTCCCGTAGGTCCGTAGCCAGACCTCTCGTGGGGTTTCCCGGACCGGTCGCGGGATCAGGCGGCGAGCGGGGTCGTTGACTTGGCTTTGCCCGGTAGTATAATGGGAAAAGGGTGGACAGGTGGTAGTCGGCGCCGACGAGGCCGTCCGCCCCAACCTACTACGAGGAGGAATGGCAATGGCCGGAGGCTACATGGGCAAGGTGCTCTGGGTGGACCTGAGCGCCGGCAAGATCACCGAAGAAGCCCTGGACGAGAAAGAGTGCCGAGAGTACATCGGCGGCTATGGCCTTGGGGCAAAGACCCTGTTCGATCGCCAGAAACCTCACGTCGATCCTCTTGGTCCGGACAACATCCTTGCGATCCTCACGGGCCCGCTGACGGGCACCCCGGCTATCATCGGCTCCCGGTTCGTGGCCGTGGGCAAATCGCCCCTCACCAACACCTGGGGCGACGCCAATTGCGGCGGCTACTTCGGCCCCTACATGAAGTTCGCCGGTGTCGACGGCGTCTACTTCACGGGCAAGTCGGATAAGCCGGTATATCTGCTGATCGACAACGGCAAGGCCGAGCTGAAGGATGCCAGCCACCTGTGGGGCAAGGACACGCTGCAGACCCGCGACTGGGCGAAGGCGGAATACGGCAGCAAGGCCGAGGAGGCCTGTATCGGTCCCGCCGGGGAACGGCAATCGCTCATCTCCTGCATCATCAACGACTACGGTCGCGCCGCCGGCCGCTCGGGCCTGGGCGCCGTGATGGGCTCCAAGCTGCTCAAGGCTATCGTCGTCCGCGGCGATCAGAAGCCGCCCCTCGCCAACCCCGAGCTAGCGCGGGAGCTGCGCCGGCAGTACGGCAAGATCAAGGGGTTGGGCGCTTACGACGACTTCAGCCAGTACGGCACCGCCGGGGTGATGGCGGGCAACGTCGTCTGCGGCGACGCCGGCATCAAGAACTGGGCAGGCGGGGGGCCGACTTCCTTCCCCGGGTACCTCAAGATTTCCCACGACGCGGTGGTCGCCGAGCAGGAGAAGAAGTACTTCTGCTGGCAGTGCACACTGGGCTGCGGCGGGCATATGAAGGCCAAGGAAGGCCGCGCGAGGGTCTCCCACAAGCCCGAGTACGAGACGCTGGCCGCGGCAGGGAGCATGTGCCTGAACGATGACCTTGAGTCGATCATCAAGGTGAACGACATCGTCAACGCCTATGGCCTCGACTCCATCTCGGCGCCCGTCACCATTGCCTTCGCGATGGAGTGCTACGAGCACGGGCTGATCAGCCGGGCCGAGGCCGACGGGCTGGACCTGCGTTGGGGCAACGGCGAGGCGGTGGTGGAGCTGTGCCGCAAGATGGCCGTGCGCGAGGGCTTCGGCGCCGTGCTGGCCGACGGCGTGAAGAAGGCGGCCGAGCGCATCGGCCGCGGCTCGGACATCTACGGGATGCACGTGCAGGGTCAGGAAATCCCGATGCACGACCCGCGCTACCTGCCGGGCCTGCAGATCGCCTACCAGCTGGACGCGACGCCCGCCCGCCACACCCAGGGCAGCGAGCTCGTCCCGGCGCCGGACATGGGCCTTCCCGCCTACGACAAGTACGCCTATGGGACGACGGGCAAGATTCACAGCCAGCTCTCGAACACGATGCACTTCGTCAACGCGGCCGGCCTGTGCATGTTCGGTTACCTATCGTACCCGATCCAGTCGCTGATGGACTTCAGCAACGCGATCTGCGGCTGGGACCTCTCCCGCGAGGACGTGGAGTTCATCGGCGAGCGCATCGCCAACGTTCGCCACGCCTTCAACCTGCGCGAGGGGCTGAACCCG
>JAJZQK010000442.1 GCA_021847625.1 Chloroflexota bacterium | reverse complement strand
GATCGGGCCGGCAGATATCGGGAAGGCGAAGGCTACGTTCGGTGCCGACGTTCTAGGGAGGCGCATGGACGCCAGAGGGTTTCGCGAAGATTTCGCCAGCTTCAAGCGGCGGCTCGGCAGCGATGTCCCCTATCCTCGGGTGGTCATCGGCGGCGTCGACAACATCGAAGCACGGCATGAGATCCAGCACCTGTGGGCAGACCTGACCATTGATGGAGCAATCGGCGACTTCGGATGCCAGGTGAGTCGGCACCCTTGGGGCGACGATACCGCCTGTCTCATATGTCTCTTTCGTCAACCAGCCGGAGAACCGGCGGAGCAAGTCGTCAGCCGACTAACAGGCCTGCGTGTGCATCGGGCCGCGGAAGGGCTGGCGACAATCACGGAAGATGACGTGCGGGAAGCGCCGGTCGAGAAGCGGGAATGGCTCCGTGCTCGCCTCGGTCACCAGATCTGCTCGGTGATCCAGGAAGCAGTGGCGCAGCACCTCTCCGAAGAGCAGCAGCGTCAGGGGTTTGAACCATCGGTCCCCTTCGTCGCCTGTTTCAGTGCCAGCATGGTAGTCGCTGAGCTCGTAAGATACGTCACTGGCGGGCCAACTCCACTCGAGCCGCGCTACCAGCTTGACATGTTGCAGGGACCGGCATTTGGTCTGGAGTTGCCACAGGAGCGACGCCAAGACTGCGTATGCGTGACGCGACGCCACAATATAGAGAAGCTGCGACGACGGCGGGCCGAAGTAGCCCGGTAGGGCATGACGGCCACGGGGGTGTGCTCAAAGCGAGCCGCCGCCGGAATCAGGACATAGGCACCGTCGACGCCCAAAGGCTCCGGCACCGGTTCGCTCAGTACGGTCAGTAGCTATTTAATGGTTATCATGGTTGCACGATCTTACAAATCAGCGCCTGACCGGGGCTATGGCGAGCCTATCGCCTTGCGACTCATCACTGCCTTCTGCGCACGGAGAACAGCACCCGCTCCAGATGGCAGAAGGGATTCTCCGCCACTTCAGCACAATTCGGTTGCGGGGAGGGCGGAGATGTGATATGATCATGTAGGCAAGATTACTCTGAGGGTCACCATGCCTGCACAAGCATATAATCCGCTCGAGACCTCCGCCTACGGCGAGCTCGCGGGCATTCGGCTTGTCACCACGCTTGATGGCACGGGCACCGATCCCTTCACTGCAGTTCAGGCAGTTGATGCGGGCACGACGCTCGGGCTCAGCCGACGCCACACCCTCAAGCTGCTGCACCAACTCGCCACCAGCGGCTGGCTCACTCGCGTCAAGAAGGGGCTCTACGCCATCAACGATCCCGTGACCAAGCTGCCGAAGGCGCATCCCTTCGCGATTGGCGCTGCGATCGTGAGCCCGTCGGCGGTCAGCCACTGGTCGGCGCTCCAGCACTGGGGACTGACCGACCAGATTCCGAGCACCGTTATGCTCTCGTCCCCGGCGCGCACGTTCCCGCCCGTAGATGAAGCCGATGGTGCCAGCAGCCGTCCCGCCTGGACGGTGGCCGGCGTGCGCTATGAATTCGTCACCATCACCAGGGCGCGATTCTTCGGCGTGACCCAGGTCTGGGTGAGCGAACGCAACCAGGTGCCCATCTTCGACCGCGAGCGGGCCCTGCTCGACGCGTTCTACCACTTCCACGTCTTCGGCTCGCTCTCCGTGGCGCTGGAGATCCTTGAGTCCCACCTAGCGGACATCGACGTGCACCGTCTGGTGCAGTACGCCGTCCGTCTCGACGTCGCAGCGGTGGCGAAGCGGCTGGGCTGGACGCTGGAAGAGCTCGGCGTGCCGCCAGACATGCTGGCGCCGCTCCGTTCCTATCCAGCCAAGGGCGACTCGCCGCTCGACCCCGGCCGGCCGGCCCGCGGCCGCCACAATCCGACCTGGCACGTCATCGAGAACCTGCACGATGGCTGGTGACGAGACATCCCCGCTGCGGCCGCTTCGGCTGCGGATGGCGACAGCGGCCCGCGCCGTGGGCAAGCCGCAGTTCGTCCTGGAGAAGGACTACGCCCTGAGCTACCTCCTGGCGGGTATCGCCTCCGTCCCCGCGCTGCGCGAGTCGCTCGTCTTCAAGGGCGGCACCTGCCTGAGGAAGGCTTACTTCCCTGGCTACCGCTTCTCCGAGGACCTCGACTACACCTCTCGCTCGCCGTGGAGCTGCGTCTCTCTCCTGGACGCCCTCCAGGAGGCCGGACACGCGATGAAGGCGCAACTCCTGGCCTACGGCCCCTTCGAGATCATCGTCTCGGAGGAGCGCCATCGCGAGCAGCACCCGCGCGGCCAGTGCGTCTTCCGCGTGCGCGTCCAGTTCCCCTGGATGCGCAACCCGGACTGCAGCCTCAAGGTCGAGGTCTCGGCGCAGGAGCCGTTGCTGGCCGGGCCCGTCGAGCGGCACCTGATCCACGAGTTCCCGGGCGAGTCTCTGAACGTCACCGTGGCAGCCTACCGACTCGAAGAGATCGCGGCCGAGAAGCTGCGGGCCTTCCTGCAATCCCGCCAGCATCTCCGCGATCGGGGGTGGCTCCGGAATCGGCCGCGCGACCTCTACGACCTCTGGTATCTCTACCAGCAGCGAGATCTTCCCGTCGACTGGCGCGAGGTTCGCAAGCTCTTGCCGGCCAAGGCCGATGCGTACGGAATCGCCTACAGCAGGCCGGAGGACTTGCTCGACGAGCGGGTGTTGCAGGGCATGGAGCGGGACTGGCACGCGCAGCTCGCGAGCTTCGTGATCGATCTTCCGCCCTTCGAACAGGCTCTTGCAGCGGTCCATAGCCTCCTCTACGAATCCTTCCGCTGAGTCGCCCCGGGCCCCCGCTTGCTCTGACGGTTCAGCCGCAGCCACGTCCGCCTGACCGCGCTGGCTCGATCGGCTCCGGCAACCATCCCGCGCCGCGCGCCCTGCGCCTGCCGCACCCGTTTCTTCCTCGGCACCGTCGTTGAGCCGCACGACCAAGGTGGGATAGGCCGGTGGGTGGAGCTCGACGGCCTCGGGGCGGATGACCAGGCGGCCCAGGCAGATCTCGAGCAAGCGCCGCTGCTCTGACACCTCCTCCAACTCCTCGTAGACGTCGCTCAGCCGTCTCAGGCTGGCCAGCGTCCCCTCGATGTCGACGGCCGTTGCTGCCCGCGCCTCGAGCTCCGCTTCGACCCCGGCCAGCTCGTCTTCCCAGGCCTGCCGCTCCCCTTCCAGTCGCTCCTTCCGGTCGACGAACTCCGCCTTCGTGATGAGCCTGTCCTCCGCCAGCTCCAACAGCGCCTGGGCTCGGCTCCCGAGCCGATCGAGTCCCCGCATCAGTGCCTCTCGCCGCTCGAAAAGCGGCTGGACCTCTTGCTGGAAGCGCGCCTTAGCCGCCCCGGCGAGCGCTCGGAGGCGGTCGGGGTCCAGCCCCAGCGTGCGCAACTCACGCACGACCACGGGTTCCAAGGCTGCCGCCGGCACCTGGCGCATAGTACAGGTCCCATTGTGACTCGCCCGTCGGCAGCGGTAGTAGACCAGCGGGTAGCGTCCCCGCGCGGTGGTCACGTAGTTCTTGGCCGCGTGCATCCGCGAGCCGCAGTGGCAGTAGACCAGCCCAGAGAGCAGGTGCTCGCTCCCTGTTCTCCGGGGCGGCTCCCCCTCGATCTCGGCGGCGATCCGTAGTACCTCCGCCATCTCCTCGCGGCTGAAGATCGGCTCGCAATAGTCCTCGACCACGACGTGCTCCTCCTCGGGGCGCGGTGCGTGAGTCCGGCCCTTCGCCTGGCGACGGTTATAGACCAGCGTCCCCTCATTGATCCGCTGCAGGAGCACTCGCTTGACGGTGGTGGGCGTCCACTCGCTGGGCGGCTTGCCCTTGCGCGCCGTCCGGCCGTTCTTCTCGGCCGGCTCCCAGCCGCGCGTGCGTCTGCCCTCGTGGTTGAGCGCGATGGTCACCCCCCGCCAGCTCCGTTTCTCCTTCAGCAGGAGGCGCATGCGCTGCAGCACCTCCGCCTCCTCGGGCACGACCACGAGCCGTCCGTCGACGAGCCTGCGGCCATAGGGGGCCATCCCACCATTCCACTTGCCCCGCTTGGCGCGCAGCTTCATGTCCTCGGCCACCCGCTCCGCCGTGATGCCGCGTTCGAGCTCGGCGATGGCGCC
>JAJZQK010000441.1 GCA_021847625.1 Chloroflexota bacterium | reverse complement strand
CTTCGAGGGCGCCCACGTTGTGCGGCTCACGGAAGTGAGCCAGCACCTTATCGGTGTAATCGAACACTCTCGTCCCGCCCGTCGCTAGGGCCTAGCGCCCGCAGGAATGATCGCCCGCGCAGCTGGACTGGGAATCGAGATCGCCGTCTAGATAGCTCTCCAGGGCCTGGCGGACGGTCCCCCTGGCGCCCGTGCCGACGGCGACGCCGTAGGAGTTGAAGAAGTTGATGGCTCCCGCGCCCATGCCGCCGCTGAGCATGATGTCGGCGTTCTGGCTATGGATGAAGGCGGGTATCTGCCCGGGCTGATGGCCGCTATAGTATGGATTGGGCGTCGTGGCGACGTTCGTGACCTGGCCCTCTTCGAGATCGACGATCACGAAGTAGGGGCAGTGGCCGAAGTGGCCGCTCACGGTGCTGTCGAGCCCAGCGTTATCCTCGGTCGAAATCGCGATACGCATGATTAGTGTTGACTCCTCTGTGTTCCGTATTTAGTGAACTGGCTCTAACTTGGCTCTTGTCGAATCATCTGGAACGGCGGGATGGCCTGCCTTAGCGTCCGCCCATCCCGCGGCCAGGTCCTTGTCCACGCCCCTGGCCCATACCTCTTCCTTGGCCCGGGCCGCCGCCTTGCCTGCCGCGCCCCATTCCGGCGCCCCGGCCCATTCCCATGCCGGCGTGCGCTGGCGCAGTGGCGGCTCCCACCGGCTGCAATTGGCCTAGCTGGTAGGCCTGCACGGCCTCACGGACGGTGCGGCCGTTGAAGATGAGGACAGGGACCTTGGCGGCGGCCAGCACCTGGTAGGCGTTGGGCCCCACGGCGCCGGTGATCACGGCCTGGGCCCCCTTGTCGGCCACCATCTGGGCGGCCTGGATGCCGGCACCCCCGGCGGCGAAGGCGGCCGAGTTTTCCATCGCCTCGCAGGCCAGCGTGTCCGCATCCACGAGTAGGAAGGTGGGGCAACGGCCAAAGACCGGCACGAATGGGGCGTCCAGGCTGTTGCCATCGGCGGTAACGACTACTTTCATGATCTAACCTCTTGCATATCATTCTTCCCGTATCGCCGGCCGGGCGCGGGCCCCTGTCCTTGCTCTGCCGACAATCCGGCTACCAATTCTTTTACGATCGGTCCCTGAACAGGCCTGTTGTAGGGGCCGGGTTGCCCGGCCCGCGGGCGCGGTGACCGCGCCCCTACAGCTCCGAAATGGCGATTGCTGCCTCCCCTTCTACGCCCGGTGCTAGCCGGGCTGCTCCGCGGTCTCAATGATCAGGAGCATGCGCGCCTGCGCGTCGGTCGGGTTGCGCCAGCGATGCGGCAGGCGGGCCTCGAAGAAGAGGCTGTCCTCCGGTCCGAGGAGGAAGGTCTCGTCCTCTACCTGGTATTCGATTTGCCCCTCGAGGCAGAAGACCAGCTCCTGGCCGGCGTGCACGATGGGCTCGGGACCGCTGTCGGCGTTGGGCTCGAGGGTGACTAGCAGGGGCTCCATCGTCTGCTCCGGCAGCCCCGCCCCCAGATTCTCGAGCCACATATGCAGGCCGCGCGTCCGGCGACGCTCCTCCCGGCGCAGGAAGGCGATCGGCCTCCCCGCGGGCTCTTCCACGAAGAAGGACAGGGGCACCCCTAACGCGTTTGCCAGCTTATGCAGCGTGGCCACCGTCGGCGATATCTTCCCGCGTTCGATCAGGCTCACGGTGTTGAGGGCGATATCCCCGGCCGCGGCCAGGTCCCGGGCACTCCAGCCACGGGCGAGCCTCGCCTCTCGCAGGCGCTGGCCAATGAGCTGGGCGGGATCACTTACCATTGCCTCACCTCACACACGGCCCGCCGCGGCGGCCGTGGATCTCTCTGCCCTAACGGCGCTCTCACACAATATATTAGTAGTTACCGGTCGTAATGTCAACTGGAATTACCAACGACTGTACAAAGTCGCCCTGATCGCTTATACTCCAATTGGGCGCGGGAGATGCCCGCGCCGTCGCCCGCTGGATTGCCGTGGGCAGACCGCCGGTAGGCACAAAGAAGTGAGGGGAGGTGGGCCCATGAAGATCATCGCCAGCGCCGAAGGACCTGACCTCGACTCGCCCTTGGGCGCCAACTTCGCGCGTTGTCGCTACTACATCGTCGTCGACCTCGACACGATGGCCTACGAGGCCGTGGCGAACCCGTGGGCGAACGCGCGCGGGGGGGCCGGCTACCAGGCGGCGCAGGTGGCCGCTGGCCAGAAGGCGCAGGCCGTGCTGACGGGGATGATCGGCCCCAACGCCTTCGTGGCGTTGGAGGATTCTGGGATCGCCGTCTTTGCCGCCCCGGCCGGCAGCGTGAGGTCGGCGGTGCAGGCCTTCCGCGCCGCCCACTTGCAGCCCCTCGGCGGCCCGAACGCCGCGCCCCAGGCGCCTTTCAGCCGGCATGAGCTGTCCCACAGCGGCCTCGACGGCCGGCGCCCGGCCGGCGGCCGCAAGCGAGCAGGGGCGGGCAGGCGCGCCAAGGACGAGGACGAGCAGCTGGCCAGACTCCAGGAGCGCGTGCGGGCGCTCGAGGAAGAGCTGTCCTCTTTGCGCGGCCACCTCGAAGAGCGCGCCGCGCGGAAGGAAGCGAAGCCGGAGTAGACAGGCGTGGAAAGCGAAAGCGGGGGCCGGCTACCAGTGACCTTGGTAGCCGGCCCCCGCTTAGTGCGAGCCGAAGGGAAGGCTATCCGCCCTCGCCCGCGCCTTCTGGCGCCGGCGGCGTCTCCAGGTCGGCCAGGCGCTTCTCGATGTTCGCCAGCGCGGCCCGCAGCTGCTCCGCCTCG
The DNA here is from genome assembly GCA_021847625.1 of Chloroflexota bacterium. The sequence goes on along the minus strand of JAJZQK010000441.1, from coordinate 1,357 downwards.
TTCCTCAGGAATCTGGCCTCCTGTTCGGGCGCAGGCTGGCCGGCATACGGCGCCGCCCAGGGGCCCGCGGCGTAGCCCGCGCGCGCCCAACCGGGCAGGCCAGTGGCGTAGTACTGATGGCGCCAACCGCGACCGCCGCCGCGACCACCGCGACCGACCCAAGGGTTGGCGTAACCGGGCACGCCAAATCCCGCGCAGAAGCCGGCACCCCTTCCCGTCATCGGACCAAGTCCCTGCGGTCCCGTCCTATCTCCTCGTGGCATCTCTGTGCCTCCTTACGTTGAAAATGTCTTCTTTGTGTTCATCCGTAATGCGACCGCGACGGCCGCCATCTAGAACCGTCTGTTGCGGCCTCTGCCCGAACCCTGGCCGAGCCCCAGGCCCTGCCCCAGGCGAGGCAGCGCACCTGCCGCCCAGCGGCCGGCGCCTACCAGGCCGCGGAGCCCGCTCCAACCAGCACGGGCGACGTTCGTCCACCCCGGCGTCGAGCTGCCCGCGCAGTAGCCGGCGCTTCGTCCCGTCCGCGGACCCAGACCCATCGGTCCCGTTCCGTCTCCTCTTGGCATGGGAACCTCCTTTCCCGTTACCGTCTGCCCTCGCGCCCGCCTGCCGCTGGCAGGCAACCGGGCGTGCGGTACTGCTTCCAACTACCGGCGACCGACGCCACCTAGGTCTCAGCGTTCGTCACCGCTGCCCAACAACCTGTGAAGCACCTCGTGCGTGCGATTGAGCTCCCCGCGCCACGCGGCCAGCGCTTCTTCCCCCGCGGGGGTGAGGCTGTACACGCGACGGGGAGGGCCGCTGGCGCCCATCTCCCATTCGGAAGATACCCAACCCTCGGCCTCCATGCTGCGCAGGGTCCGGTAGACCATCCCCGAGTCGACCATCTCCGGGGTGAACCCGAAGCGGTCCAAGGAGGCGATCAGGTCGTACCCGTGTCGGGGCCCTTCCCGCAGCAGCGCCAGCAGGCACGGCTCGACCAGCCGCGCAATCTGTCCGCGCCGCGGGCCCCGTCCCCCGTGCCAACCATGTCCTCCACCTCGCCAACGCATACGTTCTCACTCCTAACCAGCATCTAGATGTAAGTTACACTTAAAGTATAGTCACAGGTAACGCGTTTGTCAAGGCATTTCCTCGCGGATTTGGGCTGCCGGGGTGAGCCCCTCCGAATAGGGGGCCGGCGTCACGCCGGCCGGGCGGCAGGCCACAAGGGCCTGCCCTACGCGTCCGGGGTAGAGCGCCGTTGCCGCTGGTCACCTCCACCGACTTCGCGCCGCCGGCCCCACCTGTCCGAGGAAAGGCGCCGTTGCAGCCCGTAGGGCAGGGGCTTGTCCCCTGCCGCCCCGTCTTTCCCCTC
>JAJZQK010000440.1 GCA_021847625.1 Chloroflexota bacterium | reverse complement strand
GGCCCTCGGGTCCCTGGACGACTTAGTAAAGGCAGATCTCGGTGCTTCGGCCAGGATGTGCCTCCCGCTCCACAACCTCTGCCGGGCATCGGTAAGGTAGTCAGCTGGGTTGACAGGTGATTGTCAGGTCAGCTCGAGGCAGGGGTTATACCGATTGTCTTAAGCTCAGTCCTATTTCGGTCCATTCCTGGACGTAGTGGCGGCCCGTCCCCCTGGGCTGCGCCCAGGGACCGAGGTCTGGCCGCCACGTCTAAAGCGTGTACAATAGGACACTCGTATTCGCAATCGATATTACCCCAGAGCTGCAGCACGCCCTCCGAAGAGTATACTTGCCCCCAAGCGGCGCGCATCGCCGCCATTCACGCCGAGAGAGGCGCCAGAAGTCCGAGCGAGGGCTTTACGGCAGCCCGTGGCGGTGCAGTACACGGTCATCGACCGTGACGCGCTGTTGGCGGCCCAGAGGAACCCCGACCAGTACAGGGACCTGATCGTTCGCGTCGGCGGCTACAGCGCTCGCTTTGTCGACCTGAGCCGCGAGCTACAGGACTTCATCATCGCCAGGGTGGAACAACAGGTGTAACCGCCTATTCGCGCCGCCGCTGTTGATAACCCCTCCAATCGTCTGGGGAACAAATGCCGGTCTTGTTCCGTCTTAATCATAGTAACAAAGCGTTGCCGATCTTCACGAAGGGCGAAGCAAATTGACAGACGGGACGCCCACCTACAGCGCAGCAATGCGTCCTACCGTGAAGAAAATGCCATTCGACGGGGACTTAGTAGAGGGAGGATTCGAGAGACATGTGGCGCTTGTTGGCAGCCCTGGGTGTGCTGGTTACCGCCTTACTGGTACTGGCCGGATGCTCGACGGCGGCCGCGGGCAAACTTGCAGTCGAGGTACCGTGTGACGAGTTCACGAAGAGCGCACCGCCCGTGACCGTGCAGAAGGACTTGACGGTCAGCCAGGGCCAGTCGTTCACAGTGACCCTCTGCGCCAACCCTACAACCGGTTATCTGTGGGAGGAGGCGAAGATCAGCGACGGCTCGGTGCTGAAGGAGGCCAATCGCGAATTCGTGGCGCCGACCGCGGCCGCCGTCGGCGCCGCCGGACAGGAAACATGGACGTTCGAGGCTCTGCAGAAAGGCACAGCCACGGCAAGCATGGACTACAGCCGGCCTTGGCAGGGGGGAGAGAAGGGTACCTGGAAGTTCGTCCTCGATGTCACGGTCAAGTAGCGGCGAGACTCGTAGAGCGGTCCTGCCACCACGCCGCCGGGACTAGATTCCCGGCGGCACTGTTCTTTACCGCCGGTCTCTCACAAACACAAGCCTGACGGATTCCACGAGCGTGCCGATGCCGATGCCAACCAACGCTGCAACGAGAGCGATACGCACGATTATGTCCCAAGCCTCTGGCAGATCAAACGGGAAGATCACGAGGAGCGTATACACGACCGCGAAGCCAAAGATGTTAGTAGCAATGCGCACCACCTGGTGGAACCAGAAATCGTCGTAGGCGAGCAGCAGGGCATTGCCGACGATACCGGCCAGCAAGGATAGGTTCATTACCCAGAGGACGGCGACGAAGCTGTCGGTCAAGAAAGGGAAGTGCCAGGCCAGAAGGTTGTTCATTATGTACAGTAGAATCAGGTTGACGACGACGGTAGCGCCGTAGCCAACCCTGCGGGCACCCTCGTGCCTTGTCTGTCGCTGTTGCACGGTCTCCTCCTACCAGTCTTGCCCAAACGCTCTGTCCAACCGTTCGCCGTCTCCCCTCGGGCCTTGCATACCGTCGGTCAGAGACTCTCCCGCCGGAGGGATCTCCCGGCGCCTGTCCGACCTAGCCCCCTAGCGCTAGTCGACCATCGACGACGCGGATTCGGTCCGGCAACTCAGCCGTACATATTCTAGAGGCCCCGCGCCGGCAAAGCAAGTCGGCCTCGCGGTGCGAGCCAGCCGGACGTTGTATTCACCAATAGATCGTAGACCACCACCATACGGTCGCGCTTGTTGACCTCGCCCAATCGAATGCGGTAATATGCTGCCGCGCGCTGGTGACAGCTGCGCCATCGACGCACAAGGAGATGCGACACCTGGCAACTGCAGGAGAGACGAGACTTCAATTCAACTACGACGAGGGCGAGTACATATCCACCGTGCGCGCCTACTTCGTCCGCACCGTGCGTGTGCGAGTAGACTTGCTTCTGGCCGTGGTGGCACTGGCCTACGGCGGCTTGGCCTGGCTCTTCTACGGCTTCGCCACTGCCTGGGTCCTTGCCATCGGCGCGGGGTTGATGCTACTGGCGTACGTCGTCTATATGACCATCATTATTCCCCAGACAGCCTTCCAACGCCTGCCTAAGCTTCGCGACACGTTCGTGATCCGCTTCTCCGAGGACGGGCTCCGGCTGAAGACGGACCGCCTCGACCTGGAGATGCCCTGGAATCGCTACAAGAGGGTCCTCGTCAGCAGGACTTCCTATCTTCTAATCTACGGCCCGGACCAGTTCACGGTCATCCCCAAGCGTGCTTTTCGCAGCCAGGAGCAGGACACGGCGTTCCAAGACCTCCTAGACCGCAAGGTATCCCGCTACCGAAGGTGGAAGACGGTCTAAGCATTCCCCGAGCCTAGCCTCTCCTCCGAGAGGCGTGTCATGCTACCCTAGCAGTTCGTCGTCGCGCCCCTTCAGCCACGGCGGTTGGCACGACAGCTGCAAGCATCAAGCCGATTCGCCAATTGTACGCAAGGCGCGTCAGAGGCTTGGGAGGGTAACGCTAATGAACAACAATGGCAGCAAGAGAGTGCTGATCCTGGAATCGGACGCGGAGCTCGGCCAGTTGATGCAGATGGTCCTGGGCGACGCGGGCTACGAGGCAGAGTGGCTCGAACAAGTGGACGATGTAGTGAGCACCGTCCGAGAGCGCCGTCCAGATATGCTGGTTCTGGACCTTCGCCTCTCCAAGGACTCCTATCAAACGCTCGACGAGCTGCGCTCGGGGGCCGACACGTGCAACATGCCCGTGATAGTAACGGCCGAATCGGACGACGTGGCGGAGGGAGCGCTGACCAGCCCCAACGTGCACGGCTTCTTCACAAAGCTTCTGGATCTCGACGTCTTCCTCCGGAAGGCCAACGAAGTGCTTCACCAGCCACCGGCAATGCCGGTCGAACCACCCCCGGCGACCCACACTAGCGACCTGCTGCTACTGGCCGAGAACATTCTGGCCCGGCACTCGCGGGAAGCCCTGTTTCGCTGGATACAGCGGCTGCGCCAGGAGTCGCCATGGGCCGACCGCAAGGACCTGCAGCTGCACGAGCTGTTGGCCAACACACCGGTCCTCGTCCAGGCTATGCAGGAAGCCCTGCCCTACGGCAGACCCGAGGACTTCTTCTCTCGGCACCCCGAGGCCAGCAAGCGCATTCGCGACCGCACGCTGTCAAGACTGAACCAGGGCTTTGCCCTCACCGACCTCGTGCGGGAGTATGCCATTCTGCGGGACGAGCTGCTGCAGGTTCTGTGGGATAACCTCCCCGAGCAGGTCTCTCGCGACGAGTTGCTCACGATCACGCAGGCCCTGGATGCCGCTTTCGACCGTGTCATCAAGACCACGATCTCCAGCTTCCTAGAGGAGACGGGCTGCCGTACCGCCCTCTAGCGCCGCCCGGTCGACCGGATTGGATGCCCGGCCTCACTTGTTCTCCAACCAGTACCGGGCCTCATTGCCCCCGATGGCGAAATTCATCCGCTGCACGGCCCGGAAGCCAGTCCATTCGATGCGCATGCTGTTGATCCCGATCACGGCGCCGCTCAGGTCGACCAGGGGGCCGCCGGAATTGCCGGGGTTTATGGCGGCGTCCGTTTGTATGTAGTCCACGCCGTCGTACGGCCGCACGGCAGAGACGATTCCTCTGCTCACGGTCGGCTCGCCCTCGATACCCAGGGAGTAGCCAATGGCGATTACCGTCTGTCCCAACGAGACGCCTTCGGAGTCGGCCCAGGCCGCGGGGACCAAGCCGCTGACCTCCGCCTTGAGCAGGGCGAGGTCCGGAACTTCCGCGCTCCGCACTAGCGCCGCGTCTACTGGCTGACCGTCGTTCAGATAGACGACAACATCTCCCCCACCCTCTACCACATGCTGATTAGTCAGGATGTAGCCGTCTTCGCTCAGC
>JAJZQK010000439.1 GCA_021847625.1 Chloroflexota bacterium | reverse complement strand
GGGATGCCAAGAAGTTCCGCGACCTGTTCGAAGGTGGTCTGCCTGGGGGTTTCGACATTGCGCATGGCTTCGCTGGCTTTTTCGCGGTCAGTCCCAAGCAACAAGGGCCAGTCGCGTTGCGGAGCATCCACCTGTGTTGTATACTCAGAAAACGAATTATCGCGGAAAGGCAGGGAGTCCGGATGAAGGTTCTGCTGAAAGCAGATGTGCAAGACCTCGGCGTGGCCGGTGAGATCCGTAACGTGGCGGACGGCTACGCGAGGAATTACCTCATTCCTCAGGGACTGGCAGTGCCAGCAACCGAGCAGAATATTAAGCAGGCCGAGCAGCAGGCCGAGGCCGCGGCACGGCGCCAGGCGAAGGTAGAGGCCGAGTTGCAGAAGCAGGCCGGCCGCATCGACGGTATGGAAGTGCGTTTTGCGGCGAACGTGGGCGAGCAAGACCGGCTGTATGGGTCGATAACCGCCGGCGACATCGCCGAAGCGGTCAGCAAGGCAGTGGGGCAGGAGATCGACAGGCACCGCGTGGTCCTGGAGGAGCCGATTCGTGAGCTGGGTACCTTCCAGGTGCCGATTCGCCTCGGCAAAGGGGCCACGGCCACGGTCAACGTAGTGGTGGAGAAGGCTGGCTAGGTGCTGGCGGAAACGCAGGAACGGTTACCACCCCATAACGTCGAAGCAGAGGAGGCCGTTCTCGGATCGGTGCTCATCGACCGGGAGGCGATCGGGCGGCTAGCCTCCTTCCTGCGTGACGTCGATTTCTACCGCGAGCGCAATCGCGAGGTCTATGCCGCCGCTCTGAACCTCTACGATCGCCGGGAACCGACGGATCTGCTGACGGTCAAGGACGAGCTGGAGCGCCAGGGCAAGCTGGCAGGGGTCGGGGGAGCCGCCTACCTCGCCTCCCTTTCTGCCGGCGTGCCCACCGCCGTCCACGCCGAGTTCTACGCCCGCATCGTCGAGCGCACCGCGGTGTTGCGCAGACTGATCGGGGCGGCGGGACAGATCGCGGCCATCGGCTACGAGCAGCCGGACGACCTCGACGCGGCCCTGGACAAGGCCGAGCAGGTTCTCTTCAGCGTCTCCGAGCGGCGCATGACGCGCGAGTTCGTACCCTTGCACGTCGCCCTCAAGGAGTACTTCGACACCATAGATTTCCTCCACCAGCACAAGGGCGAGGTCGTCGGCGTGCCATCGGGCTTCCGCGACCTGGACCAGATGACGGGCGGCCTGCACGCCTCCGACCTCGTCATCGTCGCCGGGCGGCCGGCGGTGGGCAAGACCAGCTTCGTCCTCTCCATCGCCCACAACGCCGCCGTGAAGCACCATGTGCCCGTCGCCCTGTTCAGCCTGGAGATGTCCGTGGAGCAGCTGGTTCAGCGCCTGCTCTGCAGCGAGGCGACGGTGGACTCGCAGCGGCTGCGCTCGGGCTTTATCGACGAGTTCGAGTGGCACCGGATCAGCACCGCCTTCGGTGTGCTGTCCGAGGCGCCGATCTACATCGACGACAGCGCCAACATCACCACGCTGGAGCTGCGGGCCAAGGCCCGGCGCATGAAGGCGGAGCATAACATCCAGCTGCTCATCATCGACTATCTCCAACTGATGCAGGGCCGCGGGCTGGAGAACCGCGTCCAGGAGGTTTCGGAAATCTCCCGTGGGCTCAAGGGTCTCGCCCGGGAGCTGGACTTGCCGGTGATTGCCCTCTCCCAGCTGTCGCGCGCGGTCGAGTCGCGCCAGGACCACCGCCCCGTGCTGAGCGACCTTCGCGAGAGTGGCTGCCTGGCGGGCGACTCTCTCGTCTACCTCCCAACGGAGGGGACTAGCCGACGGATCGACCAATTGGTGGGCGAGAGCGGCTTCGACGTCCTGGCGCTCAGCGGCGCGGCCTGGAGGTTGGAGCCCCACCGTGTCCAGCGCGCGTTTGCCACCGGCCGCAAGCCCGTCTATCGCCTCAGAACCGGGCTCGGCCGCGAGATAACGGCCACCGCCAATCACAAGTTCCGCACCGCCGCCGGTTGGCTGCGGCTGGACGAACTGAGGCCCGGCGCCGACCTTGCCGTCCCCCTGGTTCCCCCGGGGCAAAGCCATCGGCGGCAAGCCGACCTGAGCGACGTCTATTGGGACAAGCTTGTCGGCGTCGAGCCGGCGGGCGAGGCCGAGGTCTACGACCTCACGGTGGAAGGCCCGCACAACTTCGTCGCCAACGACATGGTGGTTCATAACAGCATCGAGCAAGACGCCGATATCGTGATGTTCATCCATCGCGAGGAGCTCTACAAGCGCGACACCGACCGCAAGAACATCGCCGACGTGATAGTCGCCAAGCACCGCAACGGGCCGACGGGCGACGTGGCACTTCGATTCTTCCCGGCCCAGACTCGTTTCGCCGATCTGGAGAGATTCCGCCAGTCGGAATAGCCCGATTTTACAGGCCAGGCAACCTATGCACGAGTCGACACGGCAATTCCCTGGATTCCCGGCGAGGGGATTGGCCTTCACGCCAATACCAAGCGTTCTCGTCAGCCATCTCCTCGCGGGCATCGACGACCTGGCGGAGCTGAAGGTGACGCTCTACCTCTTCTGGGCGCTCCACCGCCAGCGGGGGCCAGTGCGCTGCCTCCGCTGGGAGCAGCTGCGGGAAGAAGGGGCCCCGCTCTGCGGGTTGGGCGAGCAAGATGAAGACGCCCTCGCCGGGGCGCTTGAGCGGGCCGTGGCCCGTGGCACGGTGCTGCACCTGGCGATGGAGACGGACGCCGGGAGGGAGGATCTCTACTTCCTCAACACGGGGGAGGGCCGGCGGGCCGCGGAGCGCGTCCGCTGCGGCGAAGCGGTCGTGCCGCCCGCCGCCGGGCAGAAGGTCGCCGGCAGGGCGCCATGCGTTCGGCGCTCGGCCCTCGCCGGCCTCTACGAGCAGCAGATGGGCGTGCTGAGCCCTATGATCGTGCAGGAGCTGGCCGCGGCGGAGCGGGAGTACGGCCCGGAGGAGGTCGCCGATGCCATCGGGGAGGCGGTCCGCTACAACCAGCGCCGCTGGGCCTACGTGAGAAGCGTGCTCGAGAACCGGCACAAGCGAGCGGGAGGTTCTACAGAAAATGGCAAAGAGGATTGACGAGATCTTGCGGGGGCAGGCGCCGCCACCGCCAAACCCGGAGGCGGCGAAGCCGGCGGAGGAGGTCTGCCCCAAGTGCAAAGGGGCCGGCTACATCTGCTACGACGTGCCCTTCGGCCACCCGTTCTTCGGCCGCGCCTTCGAGTGCGACTGCCTGACGGCGAAGCGTGAGGAGCGTACCTTCGCCGAGCTGCAGGATCTGTCCGACCTCATAGACTTTCGCGACAAATCGTTCACCAGCTTCAACTCGCGGGTGGCCGGGGTGGCCGAGGCCTTCCGCGTCGCCCACGAATACGCCCAGGACCCGCAGGGTTGGCTGGTGCTGGTGGGGCCCGTGGGCTGCGGCAAGACACACCTGGCGGCGGCCATTGCCAACCACTACCTCGCCCTGGGTGGCCGGCCGTTCTTCGTGAACGTGCCCGAACTGCTGGACCACCTGCGCTCGACCTTCGCCCCCAACAGCACCGTCACCTACGACGACCTCTTCGAAGAGGTGCGCAACGCGGAGCTGCTCATCCTCGACGACCTGGGCACGGAGTCGAGTTCGGAGTGGGCAAGGGAGAAGATCTACCAGATCTTCAACCGCCGCTACAACTCCGGCGCCCCCACGGTGGTGACGATGAACCCGCGCGAGTACGACCGTCTCGACGAACGGGTGAAGTCGCGCATGGCCGACGGCGCGACCAGCCGCATAGTGCTGATGCGCGAGGCCGGCGATTTTCGCGCGCGCAAGGCCCGCCGACCCAACCGGGGTTGACCGCTCACCCACGGGTGAGATAGCAGGCAAGACGGCCACGCCTCTATCCGCGCAGGCTGACGTCGCCGACGGCGATGGCGACGGCGCTGCCGTCGTCACGGCGGAGGACGAGACTGCCGTCTCGGTCCACGTCCACCGCCAAGCCGCACTCCCGATGGTCGCCCTCCGTCACCGTTACCTGCCGTCCCAGCGTGTCCATCCTTCGCCGCCACTCCTGCCACAGCAGGTCCTCCCCCAACGGCCAGAGCGATGGGTAGCGGTCCTCGACCTCGGCCATGATCTCCCGCAACAAGAGTACGCGG
>JAJZQK010000438.1 GCA_021847625.1 Chloroflexota bacterium | reverse complement strand
CCTTCCAAGGTGCCGCTCGAAATCCGGGGTGTGTCATGCAGGGCACCCCGCGTTACCCGGGCTCAATAGCCAGCCAGCTCAGGCTCGTGGGGCCTCCTTCGGCATCGCCTGTTCTACGACTTCGTGAGGTAGGCCGGCCGTTTTGTAGAGAGTCTTAAGAGTGCCAGGGAAGAGCGCCAAGAACCGCTTCTTGCTAAGATTCTGCTCCTGACATATTACTTCCCGCATCGGGGGCAGGCCGTACCGGCCATAGTACGCCCGCGTGAATTCGATGACGCGCCAGTGCTCAGGGGTGAGCTGCTCCAAGGCATCCCCGAAACCCTGCCGTCTGGCAAGGAATACGGCAGCCTCCGGCGACCACTGGGACGGGTCCCTGATGAATCCCTCGGCATCCACCTCGATGGGCTGCGCCGTGATCTCGTGAGCCGTCACCATCTTCTCTTTGGGTGGCAACACTATGGCCTCGGCCACCAACTCGCACAGGTTCAGTACCTTGACCCCGAGCTTGTAGTGCCGGCTAACCTCGCTCATCTGATCGATGCAGTTGTGGCAGGAGGTGGCCACTATCTTCGCACCGGTGGCCGTGATTTGATCTGCCTTGACCTTCGCCGCGGCCAGGCGACGACTACGAAACTCGCTCATCGTCAGCGCCCCGCCGCCGCCCCCGCGGCAGAAGTTGTTCACGCCGTGGGGCTCCATCTCCTGGAAGTCCATGACGACCTTGCTGAGGATGTAGCGTGGCTCGTCGATGATGCCCCCGTTGCGAGCCTGGTTGCAGGGATCGTGGTAGGTCACCCGCTCTATGTTTCTCGTCTTGTCAACCCTGATGCGACCCTGCCTGATCTGCTCGGCTGTTAGCTCGATGTAGCTGACGACGTTGACCGGCATCGGCTTGCCGTACCAACCGGGGGCCTCCCAGCGGTAGACCCGGTAGCCATGGCCGCATTCGGTTAGGATGAGCGTCTTGGCCTTGAGACGGACGGCCTCCTCGATCGTGTTGGTCACGATCTGCTTACAGGCTGCGTCGTCCCCTGAGAAGAGCCCGTAGTTGGTGGCATCCCAGTAGGCGCTGGAGAGACCGACGTTGAGCCCGGCCGCGTAGCAGGTCTTGAACTGAGCCATGAAGAGCAGCGGATACCACTTGACTTCGCGCGGATTCAAGCAGATTAGGTATTCGGTGCCCGGCTGGTCGACTGGAATGCGGTAGTCTGGATCATCGAGCTCCTTCTGCAGCTCCTCTTCGAGCCATTCCACCGTATCCAGGAAGTCCTCGCGAGAGATCCCCATGTTGTTCCCGGTAGCCAAATGGGCATCGACGGTTGCCTTTAGCCCCGGCGGGATGAGGCCTTGGCTGTTCAGCATCCAGCGTGCGGTGCGCATCATCAGGGCCATGTCGAGCCCCATTGGGCAATTCAGATTGCACCGCCGGCACATGGTGCAGTTGCCGTAGGCAGCCTCGTAGAGCGCAGCTACCTGCTCATCCGTCGGCTGGGTGGCATGCACCCAGCCAGGGGCCAATCGACCGAGCCAGTCGTAACGGCGCTTGTACAGCCCGCGCAGCTGCTCCGCCTTGTACGCGGGCGTAACCTTAGGGTCGCCGGTGGCCAGGTAGTAGTGGCAGGATTCGAAGCACATGCCGCAGTGCACGCAGGCGTGCATGTTGACGGCCATCTGGCGGGTAAGCTTCGTGTCGAAGACCTTCATCGCCGCCTCGCCAACGCCACTCTTGAGCCGGGAGATGGTAGTATCAGCCATTCTAGTTGTACCTCCACTGGTTCTTCTTTACAGTGACCCCCCGTCGGCCAAAGGAGTAGCCGAAGTAGAAGCGCGTGAAAGGCATGTACAGGTAGTGCGAGACCTTGCTCAGCGGCACGTAGACCAAGAGAAGGGCCGTCAGTCCGAAGTACACTGTGAGGCCCAGCGCACTCATCGTACCCAGGCCCCAGAGGGCGGTGAGAAACCATACCGTGATGACCGTGATCGCGAAGTAATCGTCGGGAGTGTTGATAGCCCGCATATTTGAGTTCACCAAGCGGCGCCGAATCCGAACTACGCCTGCCACGACGCCAAAGGCAAGGAAGAAGATGCAAGCGTAGACGATGGGCTGTGACATCAGCTGTGGCGCATACGGCAGCGTGAAGCTGGCCAGGATAGCGATGGCCACGGCGACGTGAAATAGCGCAAACTCTACGTAGACGGCCAGGTGCTTACGAGTGCTCTCCATGGTCCAGGGCAGGAAGACCGAACCAAAGGACAGGAGAACGCCAGTGGTCGCAGAGGCCTTGGGGAGGGCTGCCTCCCCAGGGGATCGCAAAGACCGGAGCCAGTTCAGACGAACGAGGTAGATACTCAGGAAGATGGCCAAGGCCACAAGCTGGACCTCGTTCTCGACGACCCTCAACACCTCATTCAAGACGCTACCTCCTTTTGTGTGCTTCGCGCCAGTTGCCGCTACTACGCGGGCGGCCGCGTGTCGGCCGGCATGGGTCTGTACGTAGTAGGACTGCTGTGTACGCGTGCGTACATTGTACGGCCGACTCGCCCCTTTGTCAAGTGAAACCTTAGGCCTTCTTCTCAGTAGCGGGTGGTGAGTTGCGTGTCGAGGAACGTACCTTTAGGTACATGGGTGTACGCTAGCTTGACTGCGGAGTCGAACCGGGCTACAATAGACGGCAATATGGAAGATATGGTTGAGTTTCTCCGGTCCCTCAGTCGCAAGAGAGGTGTTACCCCCAGCCAACTGGCCCGAGAGGTCGGGGTGAGTCATGCCACGATGAGTCGCTGGCTTGCCGGCAAGGACGTACCCTCACCAAAATCCTGCGCCCGTCTGGCCGACTATGGCGGCGTGAGCACCGGGTTTGTACTCGCTTTGGCGCGGCACTTGCCGCTCCTACAGACCGCCGGTGTGAACGAATGGCCGGAATTCCGCGAGTACGCCAGGCTGAAGTATCCCGACTTGCTGGACGACGATTTGATAATGATGATCGAAGACCTGATCGAGCGGCGGAGAAAGAAGCGTGAGGGAGGGCGGATGCGCTAGCGCCGGGCAAGGCATCGCAACGGTTGATGTCCCGACGCTGGGTTGCCCATTCGAGAAGTGCTGTCCTTGCCGCAGGGGTTCGTGGTGCCACCAGAAGCGTGAGCAGGCGCGGTTAGGCCATCAGAACTACCGTATGCTCACCCTCGAGGGCTGCCGTGATGGCCATTGCGAGCGTCCCTGTGAGCTCCTCCGGCGTGTGGAGGGCCAGGCAAGCTATTTCTTGGACAAGGCCGGCATCAGTCATCCTCCCGTTCCATTGGATTTGATCCATTCGTTCGATCCCATACGTCCGGTGGAGGTCCGCTTTCTCCCCCTTCGCGCTCACCACGGTGCCGTTTGGCTGCTTGGTGAAGAGTGGGTGCTGCACCTCAACGATAGCCAGCCGCTGCCTATGAAGCGCTACGTCGCCTTTCACGAAGGCTACCACATTGTCTGCCACGTGTCGGCCCTGTACGAGAGGGAGTCGGGGGATGGCTGCCGGCCATTCACTGAGGCCACGGCGGACTTCTTCGCCGCCAGTTTGTTGATGCCGCGCCAGTGGGTTCTGGCCTACTGGCCGGAGGTACACAGCGTGGCCAAGATGGCGGAAATCTTCCAGGCGCCGGAACCGGCCATGCGCAGCTGGATTAGGCGCTGGGTTGAACACCAATAGGGGTTAACAAGGCTCGTCCCTGGATGGAGCAGCCTCACCTCGATCGCTGAGGGCCCACTCCTCGCGTCGCCTCGTGCGTTAAGTCAACGCTTGCTAGCGGTATTCATTGTACCACCGCGGTATGCCAACGCCGGTTACCGGCATCATTATCACGCGATAAGACTGGGTTCTGCCGATGGGGCAGGTGCGCTTTGTCTTCCCCCCCCCCGCTCTTTCCCTGGCCGCCGGTCTTCCGCTTTTGCGGCTCTTTCTGTATGAGTGTGTGCGAGAAGGAGGCCCCTCATGAGCTACTTCGACCTGCTGCGGCGCCACCAGGGCTACCTGGAGCGGATTGCCCTGGCCATGCTGGGCAACCGCGCCGATGCCGAGGACGCCCTTCTCCTTCGCCGCGTCCAGCGCGCCGAGACCGCAGCCCCCGGCGACCTGGAAGACGACGCCCGCGTTGTTGGCGATCGCGTTGAGCGCGACCTCCTTGCACTTCG
>JAJZQK010000437.1 GCA_021847625.1 Chloroflexota bacterium | reverse complement strand
GCCGACAGCAACAATCGACACAAGCAAGGGAGAACCACCGGAACCGATGAGCGGCAAAGTTATGCCGGTGAAGGGCAGCACCTCCGTCGCCACGCCGATGTTGACCGCCGCCTGAATGACCAGCATGCTGGTCGCCCCCACGGCCAACAGAGCCCCGAACTGATCCGGCGCCCGCCAGGCGATCCCGTACCCACGGTAGGCCAGATACCCGAAGAGCGCGATCAGCCCTACGGCGCCCAGGAAACCCAGCTCCTCGCCAATGATGGCGAAGATGGCGTCCGTGTGCGCCCCTGGAATCCAGTAGAACTTCTGGCGGCTCGCGCCGAGGCCAAGCCCGAAGAAGCCCCCGGAACCGAGGGCGATGTTCGACTGTATGATGTGCCACCCCTGGCCCAGCGGGTCCGCCTCGGGATTCAAGAAACCCGTGAAGCGGCTCGACCGATAATCAGAACCAGTGATCAGCAGCGCCAGCACGACCCCGCCGAGGGCAAGTCCACCCGCGAAGTGCAGCAAGTGTGCCCCTGCAATGAAGAACACGGCCACGGCGCTGGCGACGATCACAAAGCTCGTCCCCAGGTCGGGCTGCAGCATCACGAGCGCCACCATCGCCGCCAGGATGATCGCGAAGGGCAGTGAGCCATAGGTCAGATCACGAACCTGCTCCCCCTTGGCCGATAACCAAGCGGCCATATACAGCACAATCGCCAGCTTGGCGAACTCGCTTGGCTGCACCGGCGGCAGCGGGCCCAGTTGCAGCCAGCGCTGCGCGCCATACTCCTCGTGGCCCAGCCCTGGTAGCAGCACCGCCGCCAGCAGCACGACCGATACCAGCAGCACCGGCAGGGCGAGCCGTTGCCAGAGGTGGTAGTCAGTCCGCGCCGTCACGAACATCGCGACGCCGCCCAGCACCACCCACATCACCTGGCGAACCAGGAAGTAAGTATCGCTGTCGTACAGAGAGCTATTGTGCGCCAGCACGAAACTCGCGCTGTAGACCATGTCGATGCCGACGACGAGCAAGGCCAGAACCACCGTCAACAGCGGCAGGTCGATGCCCCCGATCGGACCTCGGCGGGGCCGGGCCGCAGCTCTAGACGCCACGCTCCACCTCTGACGGCTCGGTGCAAATCTCACGCACCAAGCGCTTGAACTCGCGCCCCCGTTCTTCGAAATCACGGAACTGATCGTAGCTCGTGAAAGCCGGCGAGAGCAGGACGATGTCGCCGGGCCGCGCGGCCCTGGCGGCGATGGGAACTGCCTCCGCCAGGTTCTCGCAGCGGACGATCTCCGGCGGCGGCGTGCCCACCTTCGCCATCGCCGCCTGCAAGAGGTTAGCCCCCTCGCCAAACAGCACAAGCGTATGGACCCGGTCCTTGATCTCCCTCGCCAGCTCGTCCAGCGGCAGATGCTTGTCGCGCCCCCCCGCCAGCAGCACCATCGGCTCGGGGAAGGCGCGCAAGGCGGCCAGGGTGCGCTCCGGCGCCGTGGCGATGGAGTCGTTGTAGAAGCGCACGCCATCCCGCTCGCACACCAGCTCCTGCCGGTGCTCGATGCCCCTGAACGAGGCAATCGCCGCTCGCATGGCTCGGGCGGGCGCCCCCGCCGCCGTCGTGATGGCCACCGCCGCCGTCACGTTCTCCAGGTTGTGCCGGCCACGCAGGAGGATCTCGCCGACCTCGACGACCGGCTCGACCCGCCCGTCGAGGCGCAGCTGCACGGCGTCCTTCTCGACGAAGGCCCCCTCCCCCGGCACCGGGTCGACGCCGAAGTACAGCCTGCGGGCGGTACACGTCCGGCCATACTCCCGCGTTATGTCGTTGGCGTAGCCCAGGATGGCCCAATCGTCGGCGCTTTGGAACCGCACGATGTTGCGCTTGGACTCGGCGTAGTGCTCCATCGACGGGTGCCGGTCGAGGTGGTTCGGCGTGATGTTGAGGATCGCCGCCACGTGAGGGCTGCGGCGCATCATCTCTAACTGGAAGCTGGAAAGCTCCAGCACCACCAGGTCGCTCGGCGTCATATCGTCCATCCTGTCGATGAGGGGGAAGCCCAGGTTGCCCCCGACCCAGACCCGCCTTCCGCTCGCCTTCAGAATCTCGCCCACGAGCGTAGTCGTCGTGCTCTTGCCGCTGCTGCCGGTGATGCCAACAATCGGCGCCGGGCACAGCTCGAACAAGAGCTCGATCTCGCTGCTGACGGGCACGCCCTTCTCCACCGCCGCCACGACGGCGGGGATGTCCCGCGAGGCGCCCGGCGTGACGAAGACGGCGTCGGCCGTGACCGTGTCGTCCACCCGGTTGGCCCCCAGGGAGAGCTGAACCGGCAGTTCGCCCAACAGCGCGATCTCCTGTTGCAGCTGCGCCGCCGTCTTGCGATCGCTGATCGTGACGCGAGCGCCCCGGCCCACCAGAAAGCGGGCCAGGGCCACGTTCGTCCGCGTCCCCAAACCGATCAGCGTTATCTTCTTGTTCGCCAGGTCTCTTGCCAGGTCCATGCCTACCTCGTCAAGACGGTTGGTCCAGTTAGTCAGCCGGCAAAGAACAGGAGCAGGCCGGCGGCGGCGGCCAGTATCCCGCTCAGCCAGAATCGCTGCACGGTCTGCGTCTCCGGCCAGCCGGTCAGCTCGAAATGATGATGCAGGGGCGTCATCTTGAAGATGCGGCCCCCATTTGTGTAGCGGAAATACGTGACCTGCATGATAACAGACACCAGCTCCGCCACAAAGACGATCCCTATGATCGCAATGAACAGCACCTGCTGCGCGACCAGCGATACGACCGCCAGGCCGGCCCCCAGAGCCAGCGAGCCCGTGTCGCCCATGAAGACGCGCGCCGGGTGCACGTTGAACCACAGAAACCCCAAGGTCGCCCCGGCGATCGCCCCGCAGAAGGCCGCCAGGTCGTTCTGGCCGTTCACCAGTGCGATCACGCCGTAGGCGGCAAAGGCCACGGCCGAGAGGCCACCGGCCAGGCCGTCGAGCCCGTCGGCCTCGTTCACTCCCGCCGCCGTGCTGAAGATCACGAACGCGGCCAAAGGCACGTAGGCCCAGCCCAGGTCGAACCAGCCCACGAAGGGCACCCAGACCCGACTGAGCCCGAGCCACAGGTACAGCGCCAGACCCAACGCCACGGCGACCGCGCCGTGCGAGGGGAACTTCCAGCGCACCTGGAAGCCGTGGCCCGTGCGACTGCGCATGTTCGCGAGGTCGTCAGCCGAGCCAAAGAGCGCAAAGACCAGCATCGCCAGAATCGGCAGAGCCGTCTGCTGCCAGTCACGCAAGAAGATAACTGTCAGGATAAGGCCGGTGCCGACCATGAGCCAGCCTCCCATGGTCGGCGTCCCGGCCTTGCCCTGGTGCGACTGCGGGCCTTCCTCCCTGATGCGCTTTCCCAGCTTGAGCCGCCGAAGATAAGCGATCAGGTAGGGCCCCGCAGCCACGCTAAGGGCAAACGCGATAAGTCCAATTAGCAGCGCCCAGGCGACCCCATTCAACCCTTGGGCCCCCCGGCCGCCAGTCTGGCCACGATCTCTTCCATATGCATCGAGCGTGACCCCTTCACGAGAATGTGCTCACCCGTCTGGGGCGAGTAAGTCACCTCACCACTCGCCTCCGCGTAAGAAAGATCGCGCAAACCGTGGGCCCGAGCCTCGTCCGCTATCCAGCGGGCCCTCTTGCCCACGACGACGAGTCCGTCTAGAACCTCGGCGGCACGACGACCCACTTCACGGTGCCCCTCCTCTTCGTAACTGCCAAGCTCCAACATGTCGCCCAGAATCGCGGTCCGCCGACCGGGCAACTGCGCCAGGACCGCCAGGGCGGCCAGCACCGAGGCCGGGCTCGCGTTGTACGTGTCGTCGATGACGAACGACCCGTTCAGGCCGGGCACGACCGCCAAGCGCAAGGACGCCGTGGCTTCCGTCAGGCCGGCCACCACTTCGTCCCAGCCAAGCCCGAGGGCGAAGCCGACGGCCGCCGCCGCCAGGGCGTTGTGCACGTTGTGCTCGCCAGGCGCTCGCAGCTTCACCACCGCCGAGCGGCCCTCGGCGTGGAGCCGGAAGCGCACCCCCTCCAGGCCAAGGCTCTCCACCTCGCTAGCCCGCACCTGGGATGGCTCGCCCAGTCCGTAATAGACTACCCGGGCGCGGGTCCGTTCGGCCATCGCCCTGACCCGAAA
>JAJZQK010000436.1 GCA_021847625.1 Chloroflexota bacterium | reverse complement strand
TATAGCCAGGAAAGGCCACGTCCGCTCCCAAACCGGCATTCTCCACGGCGCGGAACACGGACTCGCACTGCCACCCCTTGGCGCCCGCGATGACTAGGGTGTGCGGCAGGCCGGCCCGCTTTAGGCGGGCGAAGGCCTCGACAAGCGTCTCCAGGTTCTTGCGCGGCTCGATCGTGCCCAGGAACAAGACATACCTCTCCGGCAGCCCCTTCGCCCGCCGGAACTCCTCCACCTCCGCCCGCTTCTCGGCCGGCCGGAAGAACTCCTCGATGCCGTGGTAGACCACCGCCACCTTCTCTTCCGGCACGCCGAGCAGGCGGACGACGTCACGCTTGGTGTTCTCGGAGACGGCGATGATCCTATCCGCGCGCGCCGCCGACCGGCAGGTGAAAGCCTTGAGGTAGGTGCGGTTGGCCAGGTTGAAGCTCCCCGGGTACAACAGAAAGCTCAGGTCATGGATGGTCAGCACCGAGCGGGTCGGGCAGGCCAGGGGTTGCACGTAGCCAAGGGAATGGAGCACCCGGATGCCCTCCCGGGCGAGGGCGAGGGGCTGCCAGAACTGCTCCCAGAGGATGCGCACGGCAGGCCGGCGCGTGGGTAGGTGGGAGAAGCGTAGGCGGAACCGCTCGTCGGGAGCGAAGTCGGGCGGTATGTTGCGGTCGCCCAGGTAGACCGTCAGGCAATCGTCGCCCAGCCGCCGCAGATGGGGCAGCAGGTTGCGGATGTAGCGGCTGATCCCCGCCCCGCGGTAGGAGGTGCCGAAGGAGAGGAGGTGGGCGTTCAGGGCTACCTGCATGCGCCCACCTCCCGGTAGACGGCGGCGTACTGCTCGGCGATGCTGGCGTGCGTGTAGCGCGCCAGCACCCGCTCGCGGCCCAGGTGCCCGAGACGGCGGCCCTCGTTCGAGTCGGCCATCAGGTCGGCCAGCCGCTCGCGCAAGGCCCCGTCGTCGCCCTCGGGGTAGATCAGCCCGCCCGCGCCGACGACGTTCGGTATCTCGCCCGAGTCGGAGCCCACCACGGGCACCTCGCAGGCCATCGCCTCTATCAGCACCCGCCCGAACTGCTCCTTCCAGTTGGGACGGGTGAGCGAGGGCAGTACGATGGCATCCAGAGCGCGCAGCTGCTCGGCCACCCGCGTCGACGGCACGGATGCCCTGATTTCTACCCGGTCGGCGATACCATACCTGGCCGCCTCTGCCCGCACCTCGTCCTCCAGGGGCCCCGCCCCCAGCAGCCGCAGCTGCCAATTTCCCTCTAGACCGGCCACCGCCCGCACCAGGTGCAGCAGCCCCTTCTGGGCGACGATGCGCCCGACGTAGCCGATAACAAACGGGCGCTCCCCTGCCGTGGGCTGGGCCTCCCGGGGCCGGAAGAGGTCGGGGTCGATGCCGAACTGGGGGATGACGTGTATCGGCCGCCGGAAGCCCTTGGCGCGCAGCACCGCCTGGGCGTCGACGTTGCCGGCCACGGCCTGGTCCGCCTGGGCCAGGCTGTAGCGCTCGACCAGGCTGAAGGGGAAGGGGTAGCGGCGGAGTAGGTTCTGCCAGGAGAAGAAGAGCGTGCGGGCGCCGGCCCGGCGGGCGAGGAAGAGCATCTGCAGGGTGGCGACGTTGTAGGGCTCCTCGTCGGCATGGACGACGTCCGGCCGCAGCCGGGGGAACAGGCGGTGCAGGCGGGGGTAGAAGTGCGTATGGAAGCGCCCGCTGAGGGCGATCGGTTCGACGATCAGCTCGTAGCCGGCCGTGTAGGAGCGCTCGAGATGGACGCGCCGCGTCTCCTCGTCCCAGTACGGCGGCACCACGACGGTTAGCTCGACGCCGGGCTGTCTTGCCAGCTCCTCGGCCTTGCGCTGATAAGCGCCCACGACGAGGGCCTTGGAGATCATCAGGACACGCACTCGTAGACCTCCACCGTCTCGCGAACCGTCCTCTCCCAGCTGAAGGCGGCGGCCTGGGCCAGGCCCTTCTCGCGAAGCTCTTTTCTTAGTTCGCCGTCCTCCCAGGCCCGCCGCAGCGCCTCGCCCCAGGCCCGAACGTCGGCCGGCGGCAAGAGGATGGCCGCCTCGCCCACCACCTCCGGCAGGGAGGAGGCGTCGGCACAGAGCACGGGCGTCCCGCAGGCCAGCGCCTCCAGCGGCGGCAGCCCGAACCCCTCGTAGAGCGAGGGGAAGGTGAAGGCCAGCGCCGCGCCATAGAGGAGGGCCTTGTCGCCCTCCGATACGTGGCCGAGGAAGCGGACCTGGTCACCCAGCCCAAGCGCCGCCGCCATTCCCCGCCAATCAGGGAAGAGCGCGCTCGTGCCGGCGGCCTGCCCGGCGATGGCGAGC
The DNA here is from genome assembly GCA_021847625.1 of Chloroflexota bacterium. The sequence goes on along the minus strand of JAJZQK010000436.1, from coordinate 1,852 downwards.
TGGGCCTCAGGGTGCTTGGCGGCCACCTCCGCGAAGGCCCGCAGCAGCACGCCGAGGTTCTTGCGGCGGTCCAGCCCGCCGACGTAGAAGAAGAACCGTTCCCCGAGGCTGTAGTGGCGGCGAACGGCTGCGGCCGTGGCGGCGTCCACTGGCCGCAGCCCCGGGTCCGGGGCCAGGTAGATCACCTTAGTTCGTTCGGCCGGCACCTTGAGGGTACGTATGGCGTCGGCCTGGGAGTGGCGCGAATCGCAGATGATCGCCGCCGCGCGCCGGGTGGCGGTCGCGGCGAGGGCCATATAGACCCGCACCAACGGCGAGCCGCGGTACCCGGGCAGGACGAGGGGGATCACGTCGTGCACCGTCACCACCGTCTTCGCCGGGGAGACGAGCGGCGCGGCGAAGTAGGGGTAGTGCACGACGTCGAGCCGCCCGGACAGGGCGGCCAGCGGCACCCCCACCTGCTCCTGGAAGACCTTGCGCGGCTGTTTCCCCGGCAACCAGCCCGGCACGCAGACGCGACCGGAGGCGTAGGCCGGGTGGGGGCGCGCCAGGAGCAGTTGGTAGCGGTGCCCGCGATAGCCGTCCGCCAGCCGTGACAGGATCTGGCCGAGGTACTGGCCGCTGCCCGTGGCCGGATGTTCGACGAAGGCGCCGTTGAGGCCGATGTGCAGGCCCACTCAGCCCCCCATCTGCCGGTACAGGTCGAGCAACCTGCGGGCAGAGGCTTCCCAGGAGAACCGGGCCGCCCGCTCGATGCCTCGTTCGTGGAGGCGACGGCGCAGGTCGGCGTCCGCCAGGCCGCGCTCGATGGCGTGGCCGAGGGCCTCTGTGTCGGTGGGGGCGGCGGACAGATACGCATCGCCCAGCACCTCGGGCAGGGAAGAGTTGTCCGACGCCACCACCGGCGTCCCACAGGCCATCGCCTCCAGCGGCGGCAGCCCGAACCCCTCGTACAGCGAGGGGTACACGAAGAGGTCGGCCAGGTTGTACAGCGCCGGCAGGTCCTCGTCGGGGACGTAGCCGAGGAAGATCACGTCTTCCTCCAGGTGCAGATCGCTCACAGCCTCGAAGACGTCCGCGTAGAGCCAGCCCGGCTTGCCGGCGATGACGAGCTTGTGGTCCACGCGGTTGCGCGAGCGCAGTAGCCCGTAGGCGCGGATGAGGCGGGCGAGGTTCTTGCGCCGCTCGATCGTCCCCACCGAGAGGATGAAGGGGGCGACAAGGTTATGGTGGCCCCGGAAGCCGGCCAGACGCTCCTCGTCGTCGATAACCGTGAAGCGCCGCTCGACCCCCGCGTAGAGCACCTCCACCTTCCCGGGCTCGGCGTCGAGCAGGCAGACGATGTCGTTGCGCGTGTTCTCCGAATCCGCCAGCACCAGGCGCGCCCGCTCGACGGAGGCCGGCACGGCCCGTTCGAGGTAGCTGACGAGCCCGCTCTCGGCGTGGTCGGGGAAGAGGATGAACGACAGGTCGTGCACGGTGACAATGCCGGCCGTGCGGCGCAGAGGCGGCAGCACGAAGTCCGTGGCATGGTACAGCGCGGCATCGCCGATCAGCAGGTTGATCGGCAAAGGCAAGCCCAGCCTGAACCAGAGGACGCTGAGGGTGCGGTCAGACACGCTGGCCGCCTTCTCGACGAAGTTGGGCTGGTCGGCGAAGGGCCAGGACGGCTTCTTGTGCCCGGCGTAGGTGTAGAAGAGCACGTACTCGTTCTCGGTGTCCACCTCCGCGAGCGCCTCCACGAGGCAACGCGTGTAGCGACCGATGCCTGCCCCCTGGTTAATGGCTGGGGTGTAGTCGATGGCGATGCGCATTGCGGCTACCCTGCTACTTCCGCCGGCTCATTACGATG
>JAJZQK010000435.1 GCA_021847625.1 Chloroflexota bacterium | reverse complement strand
TCTGGTAGACCACAACCCAATTCACCATCCAGGCCACCTATGCACCCGGGGCATACAAGGCTCTGCCCGTCTTCAGAATAGACACAAACTCGCCGCCGCCGTCCCGCGTCCGCTGCACGATAGCGTCGATCCTCTCCTTCGGCAGCAGTTGGGTTATCGGCACCCCGCCGACGGTCGTCATGCTCACGAGGGGGACCATGGTGTCGCCGTGCCCGCCGAGGACGTAGGCCTGTACATCCTGCACCGAGACGCCGAGCTCCATCGCCAGGAAGGCCCGGAAGCGCGCCGTGTCCAGAACGCCCGCCTGGCCAAACACACGGTTCTTGGGGAACTGGCTCACCAGGTAGGCCAGCTGCGTCATCGCGTCCAGAGGGTTGGCGACGAGCAGGATCATCGCCTCCGGTGAGTACTTCACAGCATGCTCTGTCACCGCCTTGACGATGTTCATGTTGGTGAAGAGCAGATCATCCCGCGTCATTCCCGGCTTGCGGGCGGCGCCGGAAGTGATGACCACGATGTCGGAGTTAGCGGTGTCCTCGTACGAGTTCGTCCCGACGACGTATGAATCGTAGCCGAGCACGGGCCCAGCCTCGAGCAGATCGAGGGCCTTTCCTTGTGGCAGCCCCTCGACAATATCGACCAGCACAATGTCGGCATAATTCCGTTGCGCCAGATAGCTGGCCGTGGTCGCACCCACGTTGCCGGCGCCGACGATCGTCACCTTGGCGCGCATTCGAACCCTCCTCCATCTGCCTTGAGCCCGGCGCCCTCTGCCGCCATGCAGGCGGGCAAGGCCCGGGCTCGGCACTTACCTATTCAATTTCATTATAACACGCCTGAGCGGTGACCTAGCGTCCTGCCCTGACCGCGGCGGTCTCACGGGCGATGGTGAGGAATTCCCCCGCCTTCAGACTCGCTCCGCCGACGAGCGAACCGTCTATGTCCGGCTGCTCCATCAGTTCACGCACGTTGCTGGAGGTGACGCTCCCGCCGTATTGAATACGGACCCCGGCGGCCGCTGCCTCGCCGTAGAGATCGCCGACCGTCCGCCTAATAAGGCCGATAACCGCCGCGGCGCCGCTCGCCGTCGCCGGCCGACCGGTGCCGATGGCCCAGACGGGCTCGTAGGCCACGACCAGGCGGTCGATGGTCGACACGTTCTCCAGGCCACGACGAACCTGGCGGGTTACTACTTCCTCGGTACGGCCGCTATCCCTCTCGTCCAGGTTCTCGCCCACGCAGAAAATGGCGTCCAGGCCGGCCCGCAACGCCGCCTGTATCTTGCGGTTGACCGTTTCGTCGGTCTCGCCGAAGTACTGCCGGCGCTCGGAGTGGCCCAGGATTACGTACTGGCACAGGGGGGCCAGCATCAGCGGCGATATCTCGCCGGTGTAGGCGCCTTTCTCCTCCCAGAACATATTCTGGGCGCCGAGTTTGACCCCGGTGCCGGTTAGGAGCCCCTTTACGGGCGCCAACGATGTGAAGGGGGGGCACAGCACCTTCTCCACCCCTTCCACCGCCTGCAAGCCCCCCAGCATCTCCTGGACCAGCGCCAGTGACTCCTCGACGCTAAGGTTCATCTTCCAGTTCCCTGCCACGATGGGCAGGCGCGTAGATGGCCTCTCAGCCTGCATCTTCCAAAACCTCCACCCCGGGCAGAGGCTTTCCTTCCAGGAACTCCAGCGAGGCGCCACCACCCGTCGATACGTGCGTTATCTTGTCGGCCAGACCCATCTGCTCCACGGCCGCGACCGAATCGCCGCCGCCCACGATGCTGACCGCGTCACTACTGCCAAGCGCCTCCGCGACCGCCCTGGTGCCCGCCGCGTACTTGGCTATCTCGAATATGCCCATCGGCCCGTTCCAGATCGCCGTCTTGGCGCGTTTGATGGCATCGCTATAGATCTTGATGGTCTCAGGGCCGATGTCGACGATGACCTTGTCCTGCGGCACGCCATCAACACCCACGACCGAGGTCTCCGTCTCGGCATCGGCCTTGTCCGCGACAACCACGTCCACCGGCAGCACCAGCTTCCCTTGGCCCTGCTGCAGCAGGTTCGTGGCCGTATCCAGTTTGTCCGCCTCGACGAGCGATCGTCCCCCCTTGTGGCCGCGCGCCAGAAGCAGCGTGTTGGCCATCGCCCCGCCGATGAGCAACTTGTCTACCTTCGCCAGTAGGTTGGTCAGCACGGCGATCTTCGTCGAGACCTTGGCGCCGCCGATGATCGCCACGAAGGGCCGCCGCGGGCTTTGCAGCGCGTCGCCCATCGTCCTGATCTCTTTCTCCATCAGGAACCCGGCGACGGCGGGAAGGTAGGCAGCAACCCCCGCCGTCGACGCGTGGGCACGGTGAGCGGTGCCGAAGGCGTCGTTCACGTAGACGTCGCCCAGCTGCGCCAGCCGGCGGGCGAACTGCGGATCGTTGGCCTCCTCCTCGGGATGGAAGCGGACGTTCTCCAGGAGCAGGACATCACCAGGCTTGAGGCCGGCCACCTTCCGCTCGACGTCGGACCCTATGCAGTCGTCCGTCTTCATCACCGTCCGGCCCAGCAGTTGCGACAGTCGTGCCGCTACCGGGTCCAGACGCAGCCGCTCGACTACCTTTCCATCGGGGCGACCCAGGTGGGACATGAGCACCACCTGGGCGCCGTGATCGATAAGGTAGCGAATCGTCGGCAATGCCGCTCTAATGCGCGTGTCGTCGGTCACCTCGCCCTGCTTGCTGAGCGGCACGTTGAAGTCAACCCGGACCAACACGCGCTTCCCGTTTACGTCGATATCCCGAATGGTCTTCTTTGCCATCGCCTTGACCTCCATCCATCAGAGCGAAGCCGCCGAGGCGTATACTCCATCTCTGAAGCGCCACAAGCTTACCGGACGGCAAGGGCTAAGCCATTGCCTGAGGGGTGACATTCGGCGATCTCCCGCCGCTGACGTCACACAATGTACGGCACCGGCGACCGCTCCCGTCGAGGGTAGTCGCCGGTCCGTCAGCCGACTAATTGGAATCGCGAGCGTTGGCTCGTTTCTTACTTATCGCCGTCTAGACGCCCTTCTTGGCAATGAAGGCAGCCAGATCGCTCACGCGGCTGGAATAGCCCCACTCGTTGTCGTACCAGGCTATTACCTTGATCATGTTGCCGCCCATTACCATCGTGTTCAGCGAATCGACGATGGAGGAATGGGAGTTGCCGATGAAGTCAGAGGACACCAGCGGCTCGTCGCAATACTGGAGAATGCCCTTCATCGGCCCATCGGCGGCTTTCTGGAAGGCGCCGTTGATCTCCTCAACCGTCACGTCGCGTCCGACATCGGCCACGAAGTCGATGATCGAGCCGGCCACCACGGGCACCCGCAGGGAAATCCCGTGGAACTTGCCCTTCAACTCAGGTATCACCAAACCGACGGCACGAGCGGCACCCGTCGTCGTGGGGATGATGTTGACCGCGGCCGCCCGCGCCCGCCGCAGGTCCTTGTGCACCTGATCGAGGATGCGCTGGTCGTTCGTGTAGGCGTGGACGGTCGTCATAAGGGCCTTGACGATCTGGAAATTGTCGTTGACAACCTTTGCCACGGGCGCCAGACAGTTCGTCGTGCACGACGCATTGGAGATTATCTTGTGCTTCTGGGGATCGTACTGATCTTCGTTTACCCCCAGGACGATGGTTATGTCCTCACCCTTGGCCGGGGCACTGATGATCACCTTCTTGGCACCGCCCTGCAGATGGGCCGATGCTTTGGCCGCGTCGGTGAAGAAGCCCGTCGACTCGACGACGATCTCAACACCCAGGTCGCCCCATGGCAGTTTGCTCGGGTCACGATCGGCCAACACGCGTATCTCCTTGCCGTTGACCACGATGGCGTTATCCCTAGCCTCCACGGTGCCCGGGAAGATGCCGTAGGTCGAATCGTACTTCAGGAGATGAGCGTTCGTCGTGGTATCGGCCAGATCGTTGATGGCCACCACTTCTAGCTCGTCGGCGTGGAAATCGCCGATCGCCTTGAGCACCTGCCTGCCTATGCGGCCGAACCCGTTGATTCCAATTCTGGTCGCCATTATCGCCTCCTAAATGGGAGATGGAGCGCTCTCCATCTCCCCCTAACTAACACACACTAAGAAGGGCGCACGACACGCCCATCAGCCCGCATTTCGGCGCCCTGCTAAACTAAGCCCCCTGCATTTCCC
>JAJZQK010000434.1 GCA_021847625.1 Chloroflexota bacterium | reverse complement strand
TCGAGCGTGACGAGCGTCACGCGCCCGTCGCCGATGCGTAGTTTATGGTTGTCGATTGCAGGTTTCAGTAGTTGGCTATCCATCCCCGGTCCCCCCTGTTGCCGTGCCGGCGCCGTCGACGGTGGGCGTGTTCGTGGCGGTGGCCGTCGCCGTGCCGCCCTGGGCCTGAGCCGTCGCCGTCGGCGCCGCGGTCCGCGTTGCCGTGGCCGTGCGCGTCGCGGTGGCCGTGGAGGCCTGGGCCTGCTTGGTTGCCGTGGCCGTCGGCGTTGACGTCGGGGCCTGCCTGGTTGCCGTGCGCGTCGGCGCTCTCGTCGCCGTCGGCGCCTGCGCGGTCGGCGTCGGCGTGGCCGAAGGGGCCGTCGTCGCGGTCGCCGTGACTGTAGGTGCCTGAGTGCTAGTGGCGGTCGGCGTCGTGGCCGTCGCGCTGGGCGTGACGGTGGCGGTTGCCGTCGCCGTAGCGGGCGTACCCGTAGCCGTGGCGGTGGCGGGCGTGCCGGTAACCTCCGGCGAGCCGGTCGGCGGAGGCGTGGGCGTGGCGGTGGGCCGCGGCGTCGGCGTCTTGGTCGGGAACACCGGGAAGGTCGGCGTGGGCGGGAGCACTCGCGTCGGCACAGCCGTGGCGGTCTTGGTTGCCGTCGCCGTGGGCGTCCGGGCCGCGGCCGGCTGGGTCGCCTGGCTCGTGGGCGTCTTGGTCGGGCTCGTGACGGCGGGTGCCACCGGGGTAGGCGGGGCCAGACGTGCGCGCAGCTGGGGCGCCATCAGGATGGCGGCGATGCCCAATATATACATCATCAGCACGGCCACGAACACCGCCGCCATGACGATGAACAGGCCTCGCTGCCTGGAAGTCAGGTCGCCGTACCAGAGCCGTAAGGAATTCACAGTCTATACCTCCCGCAACCGCCTCACCCCGCGTCGGCGCGAATAGGGCAGGACGCCTTACCGGTGCCTGCTGCCGACATGAGACGATGCCCACGCCGACCGGCCTCCGCGCCAGCACGCGCTCCCAACAACAGTTCACGGGTGGATATCTGGAGGTACCTTCGCGCGCGGTCTGCCGAAACGAGCAGCCCCGTCGCTCCTCGACGATGCAAGGCCACCGGCCCCCGCCGCCGACGATGCGCCGTTCTTATGCGATCGTGTTGGGGTGGTAGGCATGTGGATGCGGGTTCACGGATGGACCCCCGTGTCCTCCCCCGTTGGGTGGACCATACTATATACTAATGAACTACCCGTGGTCAAGACACGAACAGTTCGGCCTCTTCGTCCTTTCTCACCGTCGATATCATGCTCGCCTGCAACAGCCGCAGCAAGCCGTGGCCCGGGGACAGGCTTACTTGAAGCGAAGGTGGCCACTCGCCAGCGGGTTGGCTGGTAGACACGGAGTGCCGCCCGTACGGTGGTTGGCGGCCCATTCTTGGAGGAAGAGGGGGCACGAGAGCGTTCGCGCCTTCCGGGTCCGGACCGCGCGAACGCTATCTCAATAGCCGCGGGGGCCTGGGCTATTGCGTGGGGCCATGGGTCTCGATCTGGATAGCCTGGATAGCCGACGTGCTGACTGGTCCGGCAGAGGCGGGGCCGCCTATGTTCGCCGGTATGAACGTCACCACGATCAAGCCGACGAAGACCAGCATGACGGCGATGGCCGGTATCAGCGCGGCGGCCCGACCCCGACGGGCCCGCAGGCGCGCCGCGAGATAGATCGCGGCCGTCCAGGGCGCGCCGATGAAGCCGTACATGGCCAGGATTTCGCCGATCACGATGCCCACGCCGTTTCCCTGGGCGGGCTGCGAGGCCGGGGCCTGCTCCTCTCCGCCCGTCACGACCGGCTGCTCGGCCACGTGCACGGTTCCCTGATAACTCGTGTTGGCGACGGCCGTCAGGCTTATCAATAGCACCAAGCCCAAGACTGGGAGGGCGGTCGCTATTGCCTTGTCCACGGTGCGCCAGCGCGACGACAGCCAGACGAGGATGACGCCGATGGGCCAGAAGACTACCATCAGCACGATTGCCGCGATGGCTAGGGCGTCGGGCCCGCGCTCGGGTGGCTGTTCGGCTAGGCCCAGCCGCTCCCGCTCCTCCCTGGCAACGTTCTCCGGCTCGCCGAGTCGGTCAAAGATGTTGAGTAACGTCGCCCTGTTCTTCTCCGGCGCGCTGGCCCAGGCCTCCTCGATGTGGTTGCGGAGGTCCTCGAGCAGCTCGCGGCGGGCGCCGCCCGGCACGTCGACGAGCTCGCGGTTTACCCTATTCTGATAGTCGTCAATTAGCCTGCGACGCTCTTGTTCGTTCACAGTTTCTCTCCTTCCCGTAGAATGGTCTCCACTGCCCGGGCGAAGACGCGCCATTGCCCCCGGAAGTCGGCCAGGGCCTCCTTGCCCAGGTCGGTCAGGCGGTAGTACTTGCGCGGCGGCCCTTCCCGCGACTCGCGCCACTCGGTGGACACGAGGCCGTCGCGCTTGAGGCGGCTGAGGATGGGATAGACGGTCCCTTCCGTCACCAGCATCCCCTCGACGCGGGAGAGCCCCTGCACCAGCTCGTAGCCGTACCGCTCGCGTCCGGCGAGGAGGGCGAGGATGCAGTACTCGACCGCGCCCTTGCGCATCTGGGTAATCAGACCATTGTTCTCTGCCATAGCGCCTGCATTGTACCACACAATACCTTGCATTGCAAGGTAGCCCAGGATGGATTTCGCCGATCCGTTCGCGACTTCGCGGCCACGCCCATATTGGCCCGAGGGTAGGCAGGGCGGGTCGGCACGGCCGACGCTCAGGCCGCGCATGCGCTATCATTAAGACATGGCTACGGACGATTCGGACAGCGACAAGACGGATTCGCGGCAGGCGGGCTCCGCCGGGCGCTGCCGCCCTATTGCCGACTACGCGCTCATCGGCGACGCGCGGACGGCGGCCCTGGTTTCACGCGCGGGCTCGATCGATTGGCTATGCTTGCCCAACTTCGACAGCCCGTCGGTGTTCGCCCGCCTGCTCGACGCAGCGCGGGGTGGCTACTTCGCGGTGCGGCCCGAAGCGGATTTCGAGGTTCGCCGCCGTTATCTGGAAGGGACGAACGTCCTGGAGACCACGTTCACCACCAATGATGGCAGCGCCCGCCTGTGCGACTTCATGCCGGCGCTCGCGGAGACGCAGAAGCGGGAGAGCCCCCATCCTCTTCGCCAGGTTGTCCGACGGCTGCAGGGGCTATCCGGCAGGGTGATGTGCCGGGTGGCCTTCGCGCCGCGCCCCGGCTACGGCAGCGTGCGGCCGCTACTGAGGCGCCTTGCCCCCGGTATGTACCGGGCCAGCTGGGGCAGCGAGGTTGCCTACCTCGCCAGTTCGGCAGACCTGGCGGTGGGCGACGGCACCATCGGGGGTGAGGTCGTCGTCGCTCCCGGCCAGGTGGTCGACCTCGTGCTCAACTACGCTCTGGAGGCCCCCGCCGTTTTGCCCAACGTCGCCGACGTCGCTCGGCTTATGGAGCAGACCGTCGCCTACTGGCATGGCTGGCTGCGGCCGGTATCCTACCAGGTGCCCTCCCTGGACATCGTGCAGCGCAGCGCCCTCGCTCTGAAGCTGCTGACCTACGCCCCTTCGGGTGCCGTCGTCGCGGCGCCGACGACATCCTTGCCGGAGGTCATCGGCGGCGTGCGCAACTGGGACTACCGCTACTGCTGGCTGCGCGACACGGCGCTCACCCTCCAGGCGCTTCTCTCGCTCGGCTGCCATGCCGAGGCCCAGGCCTTCCTACAGTGGTCGCTGCACTCCACGCGCCTGACCCAGCCGCGGCTGCAGGTGGTGTATTCGCTCTACGGAGAGTCGCGGTTGCCGGAGCGGACGCTGGATCATCTGGAAGGCTACGCCTGCTCCAGACCCGTGCGCATAGGCAACGGCGCCCATAGCCAGTTGCAGCTGGACGTCTACGGCGAGTTCATGGCCGCGGTACGGCTCTGGCAGCTGAACGGGGGGCGACTTGACAGCGACACGCTCGATTTCGTGGCGGGGATGGCCGACTACCTATCCGACCACTGGGCCGAGCCGGACGAGGGTATCTGGGAAGTACAGTCGGGGCGTCAACAGCACGTCCATTCCAAGGCGATGTGCTGCGTCGGCCTGGAGCGCGCCGCCGCCATCCTGCGCGACGCGGGGCGGCAGGGCCACGCCGAGCGCTGGGCAGAAGCTGGCGCGAGGGCTCGCCGCTACGTC
>JAJZQK010000433.1 GCA_021847625.1 Chloroflexota bacterium | reverse complement strand
GCAGTGATAGCATGGCGTGCGCTGCCCCCAGTCAAGCAAAGGCTCGCCGCCGGAAGGGATGGTGACCGTGACAATTCCCTCGTTCAGCGAGACACACATACAGCGGTTGGCTGAACTGCTAAGTGATGCCGTGACTGCCTCTGAGATAGCCCAGATCCTTGCCCAACTTAACATAGCAGACCCTGGTCCGTGCTCCAAGCACCGGCGCATCTACGACGCCCTGGTTCAGCGGCAACGAAGAGACGGCTGTGGTAATAACGTCGCCCAGTTCATTCTGAAGGTGGTCGATCCTGCGCGGTTCACCGGTGACCATGAAGCGTTCTCTTACTATCGAGAGAAGGCAAACGCCATCCTGGCCTTCAGCGGTCTGCATATCACGGAATCTGGAGGACTGTCACAAGTTCCACCAGCCCAGAGCCTAACCGACGCTCAGCAGAGGGCGGGGCGACTGCGCGGTGAGCTGAGACAGAGGAAGGTTCACGCCGAGGTGCTGAAGTTCTGCCGCGCCGAATTGCTGGACGAGAACTACTTCCACGCTGTTCTAGAGGCAACGAAGAGCGTCGCCGAGAGGCTGCGCAACCTGACCGAGTTGACCTGCGACGGTGCTGACCTGGTGGACAAGGCGTTTGGGATCAACTCACCCATCCTGGCTATCAACAGCCTAAGGAGTGAAACGGAGCAGTCCGAGCAGAAGGGCTTCGCGAACCTGCTGAAAGGGCTCTTCGGCACTTACCGTAACGTAACGGCACACGCTCCCAAGGCGGTTTGGCCAATAGGCGAACAAGACGCTCTCGATCTGTTGTCGCTTGTGTCATATGTGCACCGCCGCCTTGACGCAGCAGTACGTGTCCCAAAGTGCCCTTAGTCAACCGGTTGTTCAACCCATCGCTGGCACACTCTAACTACGATCACGTCGATTTCGGCCTTGTGAGGGGTTAGGTGGACCAAGCCCAAACCTGGCGCCCACTACCACCACTGGACTCCGCCAGAGGACGAGCTCGTGCTTGCCCAGAGCGGGATGGGTAGTGACCTCGCCCGCCAACTAGGCGTGACAGTATCGGCCGTGCGCACCCGCCGTGCCAAACTGCGCAAGGCTCTTGGTCCCGACGCCCCGCCTGGGCGCATCGAAGACCGCCGCGTCTCACGAGTGAGCCTGGTCAAGACCTGCCCCATCTGCGGCTCGGAGTTCAAGGCCAGGCCAGCGGACCGAATCACCTGCGGCGAGGAGTGCGCTCGTCGCCACCGTGTCCTTGCCCGCCAAGGCAAGCGCGCCGTGTGGTCAGACAAGGCGAAGCGCCGGCGCAGTGAGCTCGGACAGACAGCCAACCTGACGCTGGGTCCCCTCGGCACCTCCCTCAGTCCCCTCACCGGCGCCTTCGAGACCAACATACGGGCGAAGGAGTGGTGGATCGTCAACTTGGAGTCGGGCCAGCATTGGCCGGCGGTGTGCAACCTCGGTAAGTGGTGCCGTGACCACGCCGACCTCTTCGCCCCCGACGACTGGCAGCACGCCTACGCGGGTCTGCGCAACGTGCAGAACTGGCTCACGGGCAAGAGCAAGGTAAAGCGCTCCTGCTGGAAGTCCTGGTCGCTTTACCGCGAGGCTAAGACACCAGACAAGTGACCGAGGAGCTTGGGCCTGGTCGAGTAGAGTCTCGATGGTCACTAGGGCCAGAAACGCATTCGCTAATGACTATGGACCACTGTTGGTGACGACAGCAGCGTCAGCTATAGCACGCTAGGTCGCTTACACTAGGCGTCTTCCTCGCCCTTGCCCGACTGATGCACTCTTATGAGCCGGATGGTCTCCTCCACGCACCGCTGGATATCCTCCAGTATCTCCTCGCCCGCAAACCGGACGACGTGCCAGCCCCGCTCTGACAACTCCCGGTCACGCTCACGGTCTTTGCGAAAGCGTGCGGGGTCGGCGTGGTAGTAATAGCCGTCCAATTCGATTGCCGTCTTGGTCGGTAGGTGGGCGAAGTCGATGCGGTAGCCGAGGACGGCGTATTGAGGGGTGAGGCGGATTTTGGTCATACGCTGCCACGTCTCCCAAAAGGCAGCCTCGATGGCCGAGTCGAACTCCTCGCTAGGAACTGGAGTACACACGGGCTGCGCGGCCTTGGTGCGTCGCGGTCGTCCTCGTTCCAGTTCCTCCGACTTGCTGTGCACACTGTAGATGTGAAGCTGGTGGGTCGGTTCTCCCTCATCCCAAAGCTCGATAGTACTGGCGCCGCCAGTCCACAGGGGCGCATCCGCTGAATACACCACCAGCTGCCGACGCTTCAAGGTCTCCAGGTTGACGACCGTCACCTTGCGTGGTCTGATACGGTCCGGAAGCGGCGGTATCATGTCCGAGAACGTTTTCTGTCGCCCCCCAACCAATACCTGCCCATCGCCGTCCGTCTGCCCGACCACGTAACGCTGAGCTGTGCGTTCACAGACCTTGCCGACATCGTCGAAGTAGCACCAACTGACCATGTACTGGCTGTCTACATGACGCCCTCTGCGCAGTTCACTGTGGTGCTGAAGAACGAAACAAGAATGCGATGCCCCGTCGCGCGTCCTAATCTGCGCCTCCTTGACGGACTGAGTCCAGAGCGGCGCATCCTTGGAGTAAGCGATGACCTTTCGACGTCGCTTGGTGTCCTGTGGGTCGAATACGTCGAAATAGCGAGGCTGCAAGCCGTAGGGAATCGGAGGGGTTGAGGGGTCTGTGACTGGCAGTCACCCTATCAGCGGCTTGCCGCCGGAGTCTGTCTGCTCTGCGAGGTATCGTACCACCTTGACTGAGTAGACTCCGCCTTTGTCATCAACGTATGACCAAGATACTACTGCCCTGTCACCCACACAGGCACCTCCGAGTGAAGGCTGAGCGTCCCTCGACGTTGCCGACGGTAGATTCGCGACATGGGCCGCCGAACGCAGGCAGCTCTGCATCGCCACGCCTGCCCAAGAGGGCGGCTCGTGACGTCAACAAGGCGCCGGGCCATAGTCGGCGGCGCAACCTTTCTTCACCCCATGCCCCCTGGACGCCGAGATAGCCAACGCAGCGATACAGGGCGTACAGTCACAATACAACAGTGGGATACCACTTGACTACTGGATTGGTGTTGGCATCATTGAGGTTGTCCAGCACCTACTCGGTGACCAGACGCTTGAACTGAGCGTTTGCCTCCTCCCGCGCCCTCAGCCGCTTATAGCGCAATATGAACTTCCAAGGTCTTGCAGTCGCACCCCATCAGTAGCACTTCTGTGGCGATCATCCCGGCGTGCGACAGGCAACAAAGAAGGCCGGCTCATCCAAGGGGGGAGTATACCCGCCTTCCTGATGAGCCGGCCTTCTTGCGATCCATTGGTTTAGCCGTCGAACAGCGCGAGCTGCCCTTCTGGAACCGGCTTGCGGCGCGGCTTCGGCCGACGGACCAGGCTCGCCAACTCCTCGAAGGTCACGACTCGACCGTTGGTTCCTGGAGCGAGCGCCGCCGCTGGGCCCACCTCGGCTCGGGTCTCGCCATTGAACACCCGCTGCCAGAGCTCGGCCGCATTGCCCTGGGACGCGGACAAGGTTGGTGCCAGCATTGGCGCCATCGGTGTCGCCGGGATCTCCCACTCGCCATCGACCAGGTAGTCTTCGGCCTCCGCCTCGATGGCCCGCGACTGCGCGAAGAGAGATTCGAGCGACTGCTCCTCACCGCTGCCCCGCTCGGTCAGCCGGCGGGCCAGGGCCAGGAACACGTCCTGGCCATCACCCTCCAACGCGGCCAGGCCGTCCTCGGGCAACTCCCCCTCGATCATCAGCGAAGAACGCATCTTGGCCGCCACGAGTGCCAACGCCTCAGCCTGCAGGGTGCCCTCGTAGACCAGATAGGTCACCTCCACCGGGTGGCGCTGGCCGACGCGCCAGGACCTTCGGCTGGCCTGGCGTAGGACGTAGACGGAGTACTCCGGCTCGAACCAGACTATCGAGGGCCAGCCGACGAGATCGAGGCCCGTCTGCACCAGCCGCGGGTGGCAGATCAGCACGTCGGTCCCTTCGCGCACTCGGGCCGCCACCCACTCCTCCCGCCGATCAGCCGAGACGGTGCTCGCCTTGAGCACCGCCACCCGGAATCCCTCTCGCTCCAGGATCAGCCGCAGACGAGGGCTGATATCCCGGCTCTCGGTGTGGGTGATGAACACCAGCACGCGCCGTCCGCG
>JAJZQK010000432.1 GCA_021847625.1 Chloroflexota bacterium | reverse complement strand
CGTGCGGCAGGTAGAAGTCGGTGATGCCGTGCGTGCCCGGCCAGGCGCCGGTGGTGATGGTCGTCCAGTTGGGCGGGGTGATGGTCGGGAACGGCTCGAGGGCCTCCTTGAAGATGCCCTCTTTCATCATGCGCTCGAAGTTGGGGAGCTTCCCCTCCTTAATGAAGCGCTGTACCAACTCGGGATGGCCGCCGTCCAATCCCAGGACGATCACGCGCTTTGGCTGCTTGACGGATTCTGCCATGGTACCCCCTTCGACTTGATCTGTTTTGGCCAAAATGCCCCGTCGGATTGCTGGAGGTGTTGGAACTGTCCCGAGGACTCGTTTGCCCAACAGACGCAGCCGGTCCCTGATGCCGAAAGACGTAGCGGGGCTAAGGATAACAAGTTAAGCCATAGGCGCAGTCTATCTTGCAGGGGGCTGTTTGTCAAGCACACGACGGCGAGCGCCAGTGCGGACATCTTGCACTTGGATCGTGGAAGTGCGATTATGCGGCTGCGCTCGTTCCTTGCGTATCCCGCGTCCGAGCTGCTCCGGCAAGCGGACCGGACGCTAGCGGATCAGGAGGCTGACAGTCATGATCGGTTCAGTTCTCTGGCAAACCACCCCCAGCCCGGCCCAGGCGCAGCTCCACCTGCGGGAGCTGCAGGCGAGCACTACTCGCCTCTTCTTCGTCTTGACGGCAGTCTGCTACTTCACTTTGCATCCCTTCATTAGCCTTACTCTTCCCGTGCAGCAGGCCATGCGCTTGGACACGCTCTTGCTGATCGTGGTCCCCGTCCTGGGCGTGACCTACCTCCTCTTGCCGGGACACGGCCGCCTGGCGGCCTGGGTTCTCATTCTCGGCCTTCTGGGTTCGGCATCGTGGGCTCTGTACTACGTTGCCGAGCCGGGCCAGGCAAACTCCGCCTACGTGCTAGTGTACATAATGGCGGCCATGATGGCAGCGCTGTTGATTAGCACGCGGGGCGGTCTCCTGGTAGCGGTCTCCTCGGTCGGACTGTTGTCGGCGATTGCGACTTTTCGGGTGGGGGTGGTCGGGCCGGCCGAGGCGCTGCAGACCGGCCTGTTCGCGGGGTTGGCCGTGGTCGCCGCCTGGAGCCTGACGTGCCACCTTCTCATCACGCTCAACTGGTACGCGAGCGGCTACGTGGAATCCGAGGCGCGGATGAAGGAGGCGCGAGAGCACCGGGCCGAGGCAGTGCAGGCGCGCAAGCAGCTCGACATCGCTTTGCAGAGACTGGAGCGGGCGAACGCTGCCCTGCAGGTGGCCTGGAAGACCGCCAACGAAGCAGAGCGGGCCAGGATGGAGTTCGCGACGAACATCAGCCACGAGCTCCGCACGCCGCTCAACCTGATCGTCGGCTACACGGAGATGATGCTGACCTCTCCGGCCAGCTATGGTGGCAAGCCTCTGCCTTCGCCATACAGGGGCGATCTGAGCGCCGTCTATCGCAGCGCCCAGCACCTCCTGGGTCTCACCGACGACGTGTTGGACCTGGCGAGGATGGAGGTGGGTCGGCTGGGGCTGTTCATGGAGCAGGTCGACCTGCGGCAAGTGGTGAACGAGGCCGCCACCTTGGTCGACGAGTTCATCGAGGCCAAGGGGCTGGAGCTGAGGCTGATTCTGCCCGACGAGGTGCCCCCCGTTCGCGCCGACCGCCTGCGCGTTCGGCAGGTCCTGCTCAACCTCCTCACCAACGCCGCCCGCTTCACGGAACGCGGCTGGATCCAGGTTGAAATGCAATGCCGAGAGGGCGAGGTGCGGATGGTGGTATCGGACACGGGTCCGGGCCTCAGTGCTGCCGACCTGGGGCACGTATTCCAGCCCTTCGTCAGCCGCGACAAGCCGCGGCCGGACTGGCATGGTGGCACGGGCATCGGCTTGGCCATTAGCAAACGCTTCATCGAACTGCATGGCGGTGAGATGGGGGTGGAGAGCACCCCCGGCGTAGGCACAAGCTTCTGGTTCACCCTACCGGCCTCTGCTGAGAAGACCGAGAGGCTGCCCGAAGGGCGCATCCGGCGCCTCCAACCGCGGCCGACGACGCGGGAGCAGGTGCTGGTTCTCGCGCACGACGACCGTGGGTTGGTGAAGTTGCTTAGCCGGCATTTAGATGGCTTCCGGGTCGAGGCGGCTGATGGGGCCGCGAGCGCGGGGATCGTCGCCGCCGAGCTGGGCGCCGCCGCGGTGGTTGCCGATTTCGAGGCGCCGATAGATGTGGAGAGTTGCCACGTGCCGGTGATCCGCTGCCCCCTGCCCCACGCCCGCAAACTCGTGCAGAGGCTACAGGTGGCGGATTACCTGGTGAAGCCTATCTCCCGCGAGTCGCTGTTGGCGGCGATCCGGAATCTCAATCGGCCGGTCGAGCGCATCCTGCTGGTGGACGACGATTCTCGCTTCGTGCGCCTTCTTGCCCGGATGCTGAAGTCGCGTGGCCCGCGCTTCCAGATCGAAACGGCCCATGACGGCGAGGAGGCCCTGGTGAGGGTGAGAACCTTCCGCCCGGACCTGGTCTTGCTCGACCTGGCCATGCCGGGCATGGACGGGCTCTCCCTGCTTGGCAGGTTGGCGGAAGTGGAGGGGAGTGGCAGACGAGACGTCATCGTCGTCTCGGGGTATCAGGAAGGGGAACGCGAGGTACCTCTTGGCGATGAGGTACTCATCCGCAAGCCAGATGGTTTTCGGCTCCAGGAGATCGTTCAGCTTATCGGCGCTGCCGTGGCGACTCTGCCGGTCCGGCGGCCGGCGGCTGCCAGCGAGCCAGCGCCGCGGCAAGCGCCTCTTGGCTGATGGGCTTTGGCAGATAGTCCGCCGCGCCCAGGGCTCGCGCGACTTGGGGCTCGCGGAGGACGGAGCAGATGATCACCGGGATGTCTTTCGTCCCCCGTTGCTGCTTCAGCGCCATGAGGAGGTCCCAACCGTCCTCTCTGGGCATCATCACATCAAGGAGGATCACGTTCGGCTTGCACTCGAGCACGAGCCCCCTGGCCTCGGCCACGTTGGTGGCACCCAGTACGTCCCAATTGCTCTCGCCCAGATAGCGGGCGATGAGGCCGAGGAAGTCGGGATGGTTGTCGACGACGAGCACCAGCGGCCTGCGGGCCGCCGGGAACGTTACCTCCGCGGACCAGCAATCGCCCGCCGAGGGCGGGCTCACCCGAAGCGTGCCGCCGGCAATGCCGACGAGGTGCCTGATCACTTCGATCTCCGTATGGCCGGCGGCCTCTGTTGGATGGGAACCGTCCGCGTTCTGGCCGCCCGAGGCCGCGAGGGAGAGTTCGACCGCCGGCCCCTGCCGAGCAACGCCGACCTTCAGCGTGCCCCCGTCGCAGCGCTCCAATGCCGAGTTGAGGAGGCCAAGGACGACTTGCCGGAAGGTGGACCGATCGACGTGAATCCGGGGCAAGTGGCGCTTGATCGAGACGGTCAGGGTGGTATGGTTCTCGGCACAGACAGGCCGGAACAGGGCCAGCAACTCGGCGACCGTACTACTGGCGTCGAGGAACTCGGGGGCCGAGTGGAGGGCCACCTGTTCGGCCTCGGCGAGGGCGTTGGCGCCTTCAGGAACGGCCTGGCCTGTTGCCGCATCGTTGTCCAGCGATGCCTGGTACCGCTCCTGAAGCGTCGCGGCAACCGCGGCGAGGGCCATGCCGTGGTCGCGGTGGTACTGGGTCTTGCTGACGGCCAGTTCCCGCATCACGCTCTGGGCGCTCAGGGCGTCGAGATAGCGGAGTTCGAGGAGGCGGTATTTGCGCCAGGCCGGAGAATCGGTCCGGGTGCCCGGGGGAGGGCGGAGCGCCTCGACGGCTTGCAGCAGCACCTGGAAGAGCTCCTTGCCCTCCAAACCCGCCGTCCCATCGGCGCGGCGAGCCAGCAGACGGCTGAGCCGGTGTGTGCGCAGGTAGGTGGTGTCGTACAGGTGGAGAAGTGCGTCGCGCACTACTTCGGCGAAGTCCGCCGATGCGAGGTCGCCTGTTGCCTTTGCCATCCCAACACCCCAGGTCGCCGAAGAGCACGGAACTTCGATGGGACTTCTAAGGTACTTACCGTATTGCCACGCGCGTGGCGTCTACCTAAACTGGTTCCAGGTGTAGAAGAACGCGATTGGTACTGCGTTAGACTAGCATGGGATCGCGGCGGCGTCAAACAGGGCGGAGCCCTGCATTGAAGAATGGAGGAAGGCAAATTGGTAGCCAAGAAGCGGGTCATGGAACGGCGTACCTTTCTGAAGT
>JAJZQK010000431.1 GCA_021847625.1 Chloroflexota bacterium | reverse complement strand
GCGCATCCACGATGCCCTTGGTGATGAAGAGCCCCAGGCCCGTTCCCCGAGCGGTCCGCCGCTCTCGGAATAGGCGTGAGTACGGGCGAAATAGCAGCGGAATCTGCTCCGGGGGCAGCCCGATTCCCTTGTCGCTCACGCTCACCTGGGCTTCGCCGTCCGACTGCTCCACGCGCACGTAGATGTCGGTATTCTCGGGGCTGTACTTGATCGCATTGCTTATGAGGTTGGTCAAGGCCTGGGAGATGCGCCCTTCGTCGGCTTGCAGGGCGAGCGTACGTGGCGCCTGCAGGCGCACCGAGTACTTGGGAGCGGCGGCTTGCTGCGCGGCGACGACACGCCGCGCAATCTCGGACAGGTCCGTCGGCTCCTTCTCGATCGCGAAGCGGCCCGCCTGAATGCGGGACGTATCGAGAAGGTCGCCGATCAGCCGGTTCATCAGTCTAGCCTGGTCGCCGATGGCTTTGAGGGCTCGCTCCTGGCGATCGGCCGGAAGACTAGTCCCCTGGCGGAGAAGGTCCGCGTAACCCATGAGCACCGTGATCGGTCCCCGCAACTCGTGCGACACCACAGAGATGAAAGTCTCGCGTTGCTGCCTCTCTTCTTCCAGCTCGGCCGTACGGCGCCGGGCTTCCTCGTAGAGCCGGGAGTTTTCCACTGCCACGGCCGCGTGCACGGCCAGTGCCTCCACGATCAGCTGATCTTCTTCCGTAAACGCATCGGCGCCGATCTTGTTTCCGAGATAGAGGTTGCCGATGCTGCGGTCGCCGTGGCGGATGGGCACGCCGAGAAAACTGCGCATCGAGGGGTGGTGCTCGGGAAACTCACAAAAACGGGGGTCCGTCTGCAGGTCGCCAAGCCGTATCGTCCGCGCCTCGTGGGGTACCGCGCCGAGGAGACAGACCGGACGGGGCGTTCGCCCGATGGCGCGGGCCTGCTCGTCGGTCATCCCGCTGAAGACCCAGGGGTCGAATTGGTAATGCGGGTCGGTGCCGATTCCGAGCGCACAGTACTGGGCCGCCGTCAACTCTCGCGCGACGGTGGCGATACGGGCCAGTACCTCATGGCTCGAAGGCGCTACCGGCGTGGCGATGGAAGCCATTGCCTCGGCCATCGCGCGCAGCTGGTCCGTCACCTGCCTCTCTGTCCAGGTGCGGACGGGTTGGATCCGTGATGTCGTAGCCCGGCGGCGGCGAGGGGACAAGTCGCCCTCGCTATCCTGCCGGGGGCTGCCGCGTGATCCTCCGTTGTCGTCGCTCACCGCTCGCCGTTCCCTTCTATCGTTCGCTCTTATGGGTTATCGCCCCACGGCAATCCCGCGCGGCAGGCTCTAGTAGAGCTGGGGGTATGCCGTTGGACTGCCCTTGTTGCGTTCTGCAACCCACCCTTCATTCTAGCACAGTCTAGTCATGGGCTTTCTTGTCCGCTATCCGTCTCTCGACTAGGGGCGTTCCTGGCCGGGAAGCTCGGTGTGCTGGAGGTCTCTGATGAACCTGGCGGTCTCGGGCTGGACGGTGGTGTGGGCGATGCGGAACCGGCGATGCATCGTGCTATGGACCATCATCACGATGCGAATGGGATCGGACTGGGGACTTACGACCACGTGCACGCTGAGCGCCACGAAGCCGGAGGTGACCGTCCACACGTGAAGGTCGTGCACGCTCGTGACGCCGGGTATGGAGGCGATGGCGCTGGCGACCTCGTGGAGGCTGATGTTCGCGGGGGTGCCCTCGAGAAGGACGTCCACGGCCTCACGCAGGACCTGCCAGGCGCCATAGAGCACGAGAACGCTTATCAGAATGCTTATGATTGGATCGGCTATGAAGTAACCGGTAAGAAACATGATCACCGCGGCGACGATGACTCCGATCGACCCCAGCACGTCGCCCACTACATGAAACAGGGCGGCCCGGAGATTGAGGCTGGTTCGCTCGCCCCGCGAGAGCACCCACGCGCTAGCCAGGTTGGCGACGAGACCGGCGCTGGCCACGCCCAACATCGGCAGGCTGTTCACCTCGGGAGGGCTGCCGAAGCGGCTGATCGCCTCGTAGGCGATGAAGGCAGCCACGACGAAGAGCACCGCGCCGTTGAGGAGGGCGGCCAGTATCTCGACGCGGTAATACCCGTAGGTCTTGGAGCTCGTCGCCGGCCGGCTCGACACCCAGAAGGCGAAGAGCGCCAGGACGAGAGCGCCGACGTCCGTCAGCATGTGCGCAGCATCGGCCAGGAGGGCCAGACTGTTCGTCAGGACCGCTCCCACGGCTTCTACGACGAGAAAGGCGGCGGTGATGCCCAGGGCAATGCCCAGGGCACGCCTGTTGCTTGTCCTTGTGTCCTCATGGTGTTGGTGTGGGCCATGCGTGTGCACAGAGTGCCCCCTTTTGCCCCCCAACTACCCACAAGATTCGTGCCTTGCTGGCTTGTCTTGGAGGACGGCAAACCCCGACGCTTTGGCACAGACATTGCACGCGTGAGGGTCGGGCCCGCGGGCGGATCCTTATGTGCAGACTCAAACATCAGACTAGGAGGACAGAGAATGGTATCGACGGCGACGATCGCCCAGTACCTACAGGGGATCGACTTCCCTGCCAGCAAGCAAGACTGCCTACAGCTCGCTCGCCAGCGCAATGCCCCACATGACGTCCTGGATACGCTGAATAGGCTGCCTGATCGGCAGTACTACAGTATGGCCGGGATCTTCGACGCCGTGGGCGAGGTCGAATAGCTAGCAAGACCGCCTGGCCTATCACCTGGTCTACCAGAAAAGGCGATCCGTTCAAATCACGGATCGCCTTTTTCCTACGCTCTTCCCTTTGTTCCGACGGTGGAGTGGCCCGTGGCCGTCATTGTTTCCAGGGCATGCCTGGGCTGCGCATCTGCTCGTGCGGCGGGTTGTCCGCCAGATTGGTGTCTACGGTGACCATCACATTGTCGATGTCGGTGATGGTAGAGAGAGGGATGTCGTAGATCTCGCCCCGGCCGCCCTCCTCCCGGCTCACCCGCATGTAGGAGCTGGTGGGGCCGAGGGGCGAGGTGGACACCTCTCTATGGATCTCGGTGATCGACCCGAGACGACGGCCCTCCTGATCCTGCACGACCATACCTTCGCAAATCTTCGACAGATCGATCCGCGCCATGGTGCGGTTGTACCTCCCTTGTGCTATTCTAATCGCGTGACCTGCGCTGGTAGGACTGCAATCGACGTACCAAGACAAGCGGGCGCCATCGCCCTGCGACCGACGATGCTATCTGGGCGGCTGCTCCTTGAAGCTCGTGGGCGCCTGTTTGTCGAGGGCGAGCTCGACCCGACTGATGTCCTCCATCAAGTGCTGGAAGCCACGTGTCTCGTCGATTTCCCCATCGACGGCAGGGAGATGCCTTCGATAATGCTCCGTCTCGCGACCGAGAGCAAAGTAGGCTGTGGCGAGGCCTTGCTCGATATGCACCTCCCCGAAGCCCGCTTCTTCCCGCGGGGAGGTGTGAATGAGAAGGTCCTCCTCCCGGCCTTCGTAGGCGCGCTTCATCCTGTCCCAGATGCCCGGGGCCCACTTGTCCCAGTCGGTGCGGTCGTGGCTCCAGAGGGTTTTGGCCAAGTGCACGGCGACCTCTTTCACAGATGCTGGCCCTCCTTCCGAAAACGAGCTAATACCAAACGGCTCAAACTAAGTCCCATTGTCGGTCTCGCCACACTATGTAGTGGCGGCCAGGCAAGGTCCCTGGGCCAACAGCCCAGGGAGACGCCGGCCCGCTACGCCCTAGACTCGGACGAATACGCCATCTGCAGGCGCCGTCGTCCGCGATGCTCCCTGTGCAGGGAGCGCACCAGGTCGGGAGTATAGGCTCCTCCTTCTCGGCGGGTCCGGAAGAGACAAGAATGCCGACATAAGATGATGATGAGGGTTGATGGGGCGGCTTTAGTTGGTGCAGAAACAGAAAAGCCAGAGGGACCGTTAGTTCACGCGTTCCTCTGGCTTCTGGATATACCACTTGGTACCCCCAAGGGAATTCGAATCCCTGTTGCCGCCTTGAAAGGGCGGTGTCCTAGGCCACTAGACGATGGGGGCGCGAATGCGGTTAGCAACTGTCAGGGTGCTCTCACGGCCACAAGTATAGCATAGGACTCGGCCGCACGACAAATAGGGCGAAAAGAGACCCTTCTTGGCGGCGGCCTATTTTCCCCGGGGGTTGCCCCCCCAGTATCGTGGGCGCTGGGGCCTTTCACTGCCGTGTTCGGGATG
>JAJZQK010000430.1 GCA_021847625.1 Chloroflexota bacterium | reverse complement strand
TCTCGCTGGTACCCACTCGCCAATCAACGTCGCCAAGAGCGTCGGCGCGTTGGCTTCGATCCAGGTCGTGACCTGGCCCAGGAAGACCAGCAAGGCGTTCAGCGCCTGAATCGCCATCGGCCCGATCCAGTCCAGAAACGCCTTGGCCCAGGCCAGCAGTTGATTGGCAATCGGCCCGACCTGCCCGGCCAGCCAGTAGATCAGCTGCAGCCCCACGTCTAGCAGCGCCGTGACCATCTCGCCCGCCGCCGGGCCGACCCAGGCCACGAAGGCCTCGGCCAGCCGCGCCCCCTCGGCCACGATCCGCGGCACCAAATCCCCCAACTGGCTGAGCAGCAGGGCAAATCTCCCCCGCAACGGCGCCAGAAACTGGCCTAGCAGCAGCCCGATCTGGCCGATAAACTGCCCCAGGCTGACGCTGCCGCTCAGAAAGCCCTGAGTCAGCACCCCCAGCGAGTTGGCGAAGTCGGCAATCCCGCCGACGTTGCCGGCGAGCAGCGCCGCGAGAGCGGCGATGCCCAGGACCACCAGGCCGACCGGCGAGAGCAGGAAGCCCAGCGCCGTCGCCATCAGGCCGAAGGCCAGCACCGCCGGCCCGGTCACTGCCAGGACGGCCAAAAAGGTGCCCGCCATCGCCAGAATCCGGGGGTCTACCGCGCTGATGCCGGATAGCAACCCGGCCAGATTGCGCGTCCAGCCCTCCAGCATGCCCAGAAACGGCGTGCCCGCCTCCAACAGCAGGGTATCCACGGTGGACCGCAGTCCGTCCAGGGCGCCCTTCAACCCCTTCGTGCTGGCGTTGGTGAAGTCCTGCGCGGCCCCCGCCTTGGTGACGGAGGCCTCCATCTCGTCCCAGCCCTGTTTGCCGGCCTGCATTAGCGCGATCACCGCCTTGGAAGCGTCGGCCCCGAATATCTTGGTGATCGTGTAGTTGCGCTCCTCCTCGGTCATCGCCGCCGTGGAGCGGCGCAAGATGTCCATGATCTCGGGCAGCGAGCGCATCTGTCCGGCGGCGTTGTAGGCCAGGTTGCCGCTCTCGCCCACGCTTTGCGCCAGTTGCGCCATCAGGGTCTTGGCCTGGCCGGTCGGCGCGGTCAGCTCCAGCAAGGTCATCTTCAGGGCGGAGCCGGCCATCTCGCCCTTGAGGCCCATATTGCCCAGGATGCCCACGGCGGTATTCAACTCGGTGATCGCGCCCTTGGCGCCCAGGGCCGGTGACTGGAACGCGGAGAACGCCGACGCCGCCTGCCTGAACGAGTAGGCCACGTCGGTCGCCTCGACGCTCGACGCGTTGGCCGTCGCCGCCAGCTGGTCGGCCACGAACATCGCGTCCTCGCCCTTGAGCTGGAAGGCGTTGAGGGCGTTAGACGCGACCTCGGCGGCGTCGGCCTCGCTCATGTGCGCGGCGGCGGCCAGCATCAGGGTGCCCTTGGTCGCGCCCAGCACGTTATCGACGGAGAGGCCGGCCTTGGCCAGCTCCAGCATCGCCGCGCTGGCGTCCTGGGCCGAGGTCGCCGGCAGGGTCATATCGGCGCCCAGGTCCACGGCCGTCTGGCGCAGGGTCTGCAGCTGGCTGTCGGTCGCCCCCGAGATGGCCTGCAGGATGTTCATCTGCTGCTGCACGTCCATCGCGGAGCCGACCGCCTCCTTGGCCGCGCCCGCCAGGGGCAGGGTCAGGCCGGCGGTCAGTAGCCCGCCAGTGACGGCGGCCGTCTGGCCGACGCGCGTCAGGCGACCGCTCACGTCGTTTAGGCCGGTTAGCGCCTCGCGCACGTCGGCCCCCACGCTGATGAACAGCCGGGCTACCTCTCCCGCCATCCCTAACCTCGTTTGCCCTTCTGCCGCCGCTTAGCCTCGCGGGCCTCGATGCGGTAGAAGGCGATCCATTGGGTGAACTCGGCGCAACTCATTCGCCGCCTCAGCTGGGCCACGGTCATGTGAAGATCGCGGGCCAGCACGAACTCGAAGCGCAGGCCGCTATCCCTTACGAAAGGCAGCCTCGGCCTTCTTCACCGCGCCGGCCGCCATCCCCGAGACCTCGGCAATCGCCTTCAGCACGGCGTCCACGGCGCCCGCCGACTTATCGCGCAGCAGGATTGCCTGCTCCTGGGAGAACTGCGGCTCGACCACGCCGGCTACGAACAGGTATAGCTCCAGCAGGTCTTGATCGACCTCGCCGCCGTTGGTCGCCTGCGCCCGCAGCTCCTGCTGTTGCTGTTTGGTCAGGCCGCGCACTCGCACGGCCCCGTCCCACTGGGGCACCGGCACCAGCCGCTCCTCCAGGTCGGTCGCCGCCAGAATCTCGGCCACGCTCAGGATGCGCAGCGCGGTGGACTCGGACACCAGGGCCTTCTCCACCCCTGGCGCCAGCTCTTGCTCGGACATTTACGCCTCCCCTTGTTGTGGCGGCGCCTGTCGCCAGACGCCTCGATTCACTACGCTACGTTCCGCGCCACGTCGTCCGTGATCTGGAACTCGGCCGACCAGCCGGCCGTGTCCTCGGTGTCGGTGTCGATCTCGTAGCTGGTCAGCAGACACTCGCCGCTGTACATCGGCTTGGTGGCCCCGACCGGGCCGCCGGCGGGGGCGTAATTGAAGGTGCCGATCAACCCCTTGATGCCGTCCATATGGGCGTCCAGGGTGGGATCGAACTTGCCCTCCACGGAGATCGTGTGCCCGATCAGGCCAGGGATGAACGTCCGGCTCGTCTTGTTCAGCACGGTCGTCTCGGCCTTGTCAATCTCCTCCGGCATCTTGATGGTCGTTATGTACAGGGTCAGGTCTTGCAGGGCGCCGGCGCTGTTGTCCAGCTTGAACGTCGCCTTGCTGCCATGGGAAAACGCCACTTCTCGCTCCTCCTAGTCGCCTTACGGCAACTCTACTGGCCTGCGATAGAGCGCCACGAAGAACGGCGGGCAGGCCCCGACCGTCGTCCACAAGGCACGGACGTACCGATTTATGGTCACACCAGGCGCTACCTCCTGGCGCTGGTGAAAGCGCCCGGTCGCCAACGGATTGAAGGTCAGCAGGTCGGCGTAGGTGTTGTTGTCCGTCGAGTGCTGTATCTTCACGGTGGGCGCGTTGGCGGCCGGAACGGTGGCGATGACGTAGCCGGCCCCGCCGAAGGTGGTGGGAGCGGTGTTGTCCTGGCCCGCCGCCTGGCCGCCGACGGTCTCGGCCCCCAGCGCGTGCAGGATCAGGCAGCGCTCGGCGCCGACGTTGCTCTGCGCCTCGAAGGACAGTTGGGCCGCGTCGTCCACGCTGGTGTCGTCCTCGTAGGACGTTTCGATGGCCTCCATACAGACCGCCGTCTTGCCGATGCCATCGCCGGCAGGCAGGTGCGCCATCACCGCCGAGGCCAGCCCCGTTATCTGCCGCAGCACGTCGTCAATGGCGCCCGCGCTGCCGTCGTAGAAGCCCTCGGCCGACAGCGTCGCCGTCTGCAGGCCAGGGATGTAACAGCGGCTCGTCTTGTTCAGGGTCGTGACCTCGGCCTTGTCGATCTCGACCGGCGCCTTCACCCCCTTCAGGAAGCCTGTGAAGTCGTAGCCGGCGATGTACAGTCGGGCCTTAGAACCGTGCGAAAATGCCATCTAACCCTCCTGCGCCGGTTCGTCCGGTAGGGCCTCGACCAGCCCCTGCTCGCTCAGCCAGCCAATCGACTTCACCGGCAGGTCGCTAGCCACGTCGCCAGGCTCGCGCCGCTGGTGATCGCCCTCGGCGTCCAGATAGTCCAGCCCGACCTTGACCAGGTAGTTCACTTGCTCACCTCGATCTCGAAGATGCCACCGACGTACTGGTAGGCCGTGTCGTTCACCTGCTCGACCAGCTCGACCGCTCGCCGCCGCCGGCAGACCAATAGGGCATAGCCGGTAACGGTCAGAGCGGCGTCGGTCAGCAGGGCGTGAACGCGCTCCGCTAGCCTTTGCGCCCGCTCGGCCGAAGCGCTCCGATCTATCGCCTGCACCAGGTACAGGCTGCTGATGCTCGCCCAGCCGCCCAGCGTGTAGTCGTCGCCGGCCGGCGCGTAGGGGTGAAACTCGATGTAGGGGTAGGCCTGGCCGGTCGGCACCCCGCCGCGCCGAAAGACGCCGGTCGCCTCGGCCATCAGGGTCGCGTCAGCCGCGAGCCAAGTCACCAGGGCCACGTCGATCTCTCTCATAGCCCCTGCAACGCCTCCCGCATCGCCGCCTCGAAGGAACCGCGATGCTGCTCGGCCGCCGGTCCCATAAACGCCTTGCCGCGCA
>JAJZQK010000429.1 GCA_021847625.1 Chloroflexota bacterium | reverse complement strand
TAGCCGCGGCCATGATCAGCATCGCCGCGTTGATGAGGCCGGCCAGGCCCATCGCCAGCACGACATCCATCACCTCCAGATGGAACAAGCGCCTCGCCCGCGCCACCGTCGGCGCCGGTATGCGGGACTGGACGAGGGCCGAGTGCAGGAAGATCACGTGCGGCATCACCGTTGCCCCCAGAATGCCCACCGCCAGCAACAGGCCTTACGTACCGGCTAAGGAGGGGCGGGCGAGGGCGGCGCCCATCTGCCCCCAGTCGGGCTTCTCGAGCACCGTCTCCACGAGGTAGGAGACGGCAATCACCCCCACCAAAGCGGTGATCACCGCCTCCAGCGGGCGATACCCATACCGCTGCAAGCCTAGGATCAAGAACGTGACGACCCCCGTGAGGAGGCCGGCGGCCCAGAGGGGGATGCCGAAGAGCAAGTAGAACCCGAGGGCGGCGCCGAGGAACTCCGCCAGGTCGGTCGCCATCGCCACGATCTCCGAGATGACCCACATGCCGATGACCACCGGCCGACTGAACTCCTCCCGGCAGATCTCGGCCAGGTTGCGGCCGGTGCCGATGCCCAGCTTGGCCGACAGCGACTGGATCAGCATTGCCATGAAGTTGCTGGCGAAGACAACCCACAGGAGCGTGTAGCCGAATTTCGCCCCGGCCTGGATATTGGTGGCATAGTTGCCGGGGTCCATGTAGGCCACCGAGGCGACGAAGGCCGGCCCGAGGAAGGGCAGGATGCGCCACAAAGGCAAACCCCGGATGCGCTCGCGGAGCGAACGTCGGGCCTGGTCGGCCGCCGCCTGCTCTTGGTCTGCCGGGGAGTCGTCGGTCGCGCTGGGCGGGTCCGCGCGCTGGTCGCTGCCCTGCTCTCGGTCTGTCATCGGCGCTCCTGGAAAGGGGACCGGCGGGGGCCCGGTCCGTCGGATCTCCTACATAAACCGTATAGCATCCCGCCCGCGGCTGTCAACACGGCTCGCCGTCTACCAGGCCATTACGTAGTGGCGGCCGGCTCTGGCCGCCACGGCCGGCAGACAAGGTCTCTGGGCCAATGGCCTGGCTGAGGCAGCCCGCGTTGACAGACCTACCCGGCAAGCGTATGATGAACATAGGTAAGGAATTGCGACGGGCACAGCCCGGTTCTGCCAGGCTTCACGGTCTGCCGCTTGTCGCCGGCGCTCGCCACAAGCAGGCCGGCGGGAAATCAGAGGTGTTGTCTAATGGCCGAGCAATCCATCGGCAACGTAGAGACTTCATCCACGGACCTCCCTCCCACGACTACGCCGCCGTCGAGCGCCCCCCTTTCGCCGAGGGCCGAGGCCGACGCGGCTAAGGCGACGCTGCGGATATTCCGCAGCCTATTCGGCAAGCATGCCGAGGGCAGCTTCGCCATCCGCCTCTGGGACGGGCAAGAGTGGGCCAACGCCCCCGGCGAGCCACCGCGCTTCAAGATCGTCCTCAACCACCCAGGCGCCCTGCGGAAGATGCTCCTGCCGCCAGCCGAGGCGGTCCTCGGCGAGGCCTTCATCCGCGGCGACTTCGACGTCGAGGGGGACCTCGTCGCCTGCACGGCGCTGGCCGACGCCATCGGGCCCACCCTGGCCAATCCCCTGACCTGGCCGCTCCTGCTGCGCGACCTGGCCTCCCTGCCGAAGACGTCGCCGGCAGGCTACCAGTGGCGGGGCGCCGCCCGCTTGGCGGGGGAGGAGCATTCCCAGAACCGCGACCAAGCGGCCGTCACCTACCACTACGACCTGCCCGGCGAGTTCTACGGGCTCTTCCTGGATCGACGGATGCAGTACTCCTGCGCCTATTTCCGCACCGACACGGAAACGCTCGACGCCGCTCAGGAGGCGAAGCTGGAGCACATCTGCCGCAAGCTCCAACTCAAGCCGGGCGAGCGCTTGCTGGACATCGGCTGCGGCTGGGGCGGCCTGATCGCCTACGCGGCCGAACGCTACGGCGTGGAGGCCCTCGGCATCACCATTAGCAGGGGCCAGGCCGATCTTACCCGGAAGCGAATCCAGGAGGCCGGCCTCGGCGAGCGCTGCCGGGTGGAACTGCTCGACTACCGGCAGATGAACGAGCCGAACGCCTTCGACAAGATCGTTTCCGTCGGCATGTTCGAACACGTGGGCAGGGGCAAGCTCGCCACCTACTTCGCCCGGGCCCACCGCCTGCTGCGGCCAGGGGGCATCTTCCTGAACCACGGCATCGCCTCGATGTACGTGAACGAAGGGCGCTTCGTCAGCCTGGTGCACCGCCTGCTGTCCACCAGCGGCGACTTCATGCAGCGCTACGTCTTCCCCGACGGCGAGTTGGTGCCCGTCAGCGACACCACCAGCATCGCCGAACGGGCTGGCTTCGAGGTCCGGGACGTGGAGGGTCTGCGTGAGCACTACGCGCAGACGCTTCGCCACTGGCTGGCAAACCTGGACGCCCGGCGGGAGGAAGCGCTGGCAATGGTCGACCTGCCGACCTATCGGGTGTGGCGGCTCTACATCGCCGGCTGCGCGCACGCCTTCGACACGGCCAAGATCAACGTCTACCAGGCCATCCTGGTCAAACCGGACCGCCATGGGTGCAGCGGCATGCCCTGGACGAGGGAGTACCTGTACCAATAGTCCGCTGCGACGCTTGCCGGCAGGAGTACCTGCGCCAGAAGCAGGAGGCGCAGCGGGAATACGTGAGCGCCAACTTCGAGTCCCCGGGCGATACCATGAACGGCGGCACCTCCGTCGCCGTGTTGGTCTCGGGCAGGGTGACGCGCACGTTCGCCGACCGCGGCTTCGGCTTCATCGAGAGCGAGGACGGCCGTAACTACTTCTTCCACCTCACCGACCTCCAGCCAGGGCTGGAATTCGAGGACGTGCAGGAGGGGCTGGACCTGGAGTTCGAGGTGAAGAAGGAGCCAGGCGGCGACGGCCGGGCCGGCGCCGCCCAGAACGTCCGCCGACGGACGGGTTAGGGCGACGCCGACGCCTGCCCTGTTGCTACGCTAACCGTTCACAATGTACAATACCTTAACGCCAAGAGGTCGGCGAGCCTGGGCCTTCGTCCCCGAGGAAACTAATCCGTGACGGTGCATGCCGCTGCTCGCGCTTGGGGCGAGCGGCTTCGCCCGCGGAGGCAAGGTCCTCCCGGGACGGGGTTTGACACGGCGACGCCGGGGATGTTACGGTTACGCTCAGGATTGCGAACATTTGTCCGCTTGCCACCTCGTTGGCGTCCACGGGACCCGACCTGAGAGGCGCGCTCGCCCTTGGCGGCGGGCTGCTCTCCGAATACGAGACTCGGGGATGTTGTGTCGATGAGAGTTAACCGTCCCCTACAATCGGAGGTCGCCGAGCACCGGCGAACCGAGGCGGCCTTGCGAGCGACAGAGCGGAAGTACCAGGAGCTCGTGGAGAACGTCAACAGCATCATCCTGCGCATGGACACTACCGGCAGGGTCACCTTCTGGAACGAGTTCGCCGAGCGCTTCTTCGGCTTCGCCGAGGCGGAGATCGTCGGCCGCAACGTCGTCGGCACGATCGTCCCTGAGACGGACGCCGCCGGTCAGGACCTGGCGCAGATGATCCGGGACATCGGCCGCTACCCCGAGCGCTACGCCTCGAACGAGAACGAGAACGTGCGGGCCAATGGCGAGCGGGTCTGGGTGGCATGGACAAACAAGGCGATCCTCGACGACAACGGACAGACGACCGAGATCCTCTGCGTCGGCAACGACATCACCGCCATCAAGCGCACGGACGAGGAGTTGCGGCGAGCGCGGGGCGAGCTCGAACTGCGGGTGGAGGAGCGCACGGCCCAGCTCATGCAGGCAAACCAGGCGCTGCAGCAGCAGATCGCCGAGCGCGAGCGGGTGGAGGAGGCGCTGCGCCTGGCCTACCAGACCCTGGAGCAGCGGGTGGCGGAGCGCACGCGCGACCTCTCCATGCTGCTCAGCATCCAGCAGGCGATCACCAGCCCCCTGGACCCGGAGGCGACGCTGCAGGTGATCGCCGAGGAGGCCTGCCGGCTGACCTCGGCCCGGAGGGCCTTCGTCCTCCTGCTCGAAGGGGAAGACCTGCACATATCGGTCATCGCCGGCGAGAACGGCAAGCATTTGCTCGGATTGCGGGTGCCCGCCGGCAGTTCCGCCGCCGGGGAGGCAATCCGCATGGGCCAACCGGTGAACATCCAGGACGCCCAGACCGACCCGCGCACCGACCAGGGGGTGATCGGGCAGACGGGGGTACGGACACT
>JAJZQK010000428.1 GCA_021847625.1 Chloroflexota bacterium | reverse complement strand
GCCGTGTGTTGGGCCGCTTTCTCCGGCGCCCCTAGGGAGGGGTGTCTGGCAGAGGTGCTCTGCGTCTTCACCGAGATGGTGCTGCACGTCTGCAGCTACGAGCTCTACCACGGGGTAGCGTTCGGCAGCAAGTTCCTGACCGGGAACGAGAGCGACCGCGAGATGCTTCAGACGCTGGCCAAGCGCATCCCCCTCAGCGGGTATGGTCACGAACTGAGACGAGCCATTGCCAGACGCTCGGCTGAACACGGCAAGAGCGAAGAAGCCGTTAAGCAGGAGGCGGTGATGGAGGGCCTGGTGCTCGCCGTCGGGGAGCGAGAGTCCCCCCAGCGTCTCCGCTTCGGCAAGGAATATGTCACGGGCAAGGATGGCACTCCCCTAGTCCTCGCCCCCGTGGATCTACCCGCCGAGTACTACGAGCGATGGCTCCATCACCAGGCGCGGAAAGCGGCCGAGGCCGGCCTCCTCAATCGGCCCTACCCTGCACCCAGGGACGACGACGGCGGGCCGCTCCACGATGCCCTGGACCAGCCGCGGGCAGGGGACGAGTCGCTCCTCGACAACCTGGCCTCCACCACCGCCGACAATCCGGCGGATGCGCTGCCGGGCGATGACGAACAGGCCCCGGCAAACACAGGCGAGGCCCAGGGCCCGGCCGAGGACGACGGCGCGTCATTCCCCGGCGATGCGCTCGTACTGGGAGAGGTGCTGCGGCAGATGGGCCTGGGGCACGTCACTCCGGCCGACGCCTGGGCCAAGGCCTCTCCCCAGCAGCGGGACATTCTCGTCGCCGTCTGCGAGTTGCCCCCCGCGGTGCTGTCCAAGAGAGGTCGCTGGAAAGCCGTAGCCGGCACCCTCGGGCTCAAGGAGGCGCATGTCCGAGGGCAGATGAGGCAATTTCGGCCCAAATTCCCGAGATAGCCTCTCGCCGGTATACACGTAAGGCTCATTCTTCAGGGTACTAAGTAGAGGCCCCGGTGATCTACCGGGGCACCACTATGTCCTGGAGAAACGGCCATGAACGCGTACTCGACCCCCAACGAAACCTCCCACCCGCAGTCTACCCCGCCAATCCTGACCACCGGCAACCCCATCAACGTGCCCGCCGTCCTCGGGGCGACAGCACCCGTCCCGCGGGCAGGACAAACATCCCAGCAGTCGGCCACCCTGCCCCAGGCGGCGGCCCACGCACTCTGGGCCGGCGGGAGCAAGCCCCGAAACGACCGCGGGCCCCAGATCCCTGCCGCCGACTTCGTGCCGTCGCATCGCAGGTCCGAGCTCCGCCTCGACGCCGCCTGGCAGGGCCTGGCCGCCATCCTCGTCGACATCGCCGCCAACCCCGACCCGCCCGCCGACGGGCGGCAGGTCGCCACCCAGGACGTCCCCAGACGGGCAGGGACCAGGAGGGTACAGGCATGACATCGCCGATCGCGGAACCAGCGCCGGCACGGCCCCGCCTGGTGAGCCGCCGTACAGTGACACTGCGCCCCCATCTCGCCTACACCAAACTGCTGGGACCAGGCCACCCGCAGAAGATCTACGAGATGGAGCGCCTGGGCGAGCCCGCCTTCGCCGAGCCCCTCCTCGTCACCCACGAGGGCCTCATCCTCGACCGCCACCAACTGGCCCTCAGGACCGGCCGCAAGGAACTCCCCTGCCTGGAGTACGACCTCACCGCCGCCGAGGAGGCCCTGCTCTTCCTCATCCAGCACCACGCCGCCAGGCCCAGCTCCCTCAACGCCTTCTGCCGGGTGGCCCTCGCCCTTACGCTCGAGCCCTCCCTCCGAGAGGAGGTCCGCGCCCGGCGCGCCGCCACCGCCAGGGAAAGCAAACCGTCAGATTTGACCACGGCCGAGCAGGGCCACGTCCGTACCCGCATCGCCAAGCTCGCCGGCGTCTGCACCGGCAACGTCACTAAGGCCAAGCAGATCCTCCAGGCCGCCGACCCCCGGGTCCTGCGAGCCCTCGCCGACGGCCGGGTCAGCATCCACCGCGCCCACTCCTGGCGCTCCCTCCCCCGTGCCGAACAGAGGGAGGCGCTCGACGAGCTCAGCTTCGGCAAGGACACGAAGGCCCTCATCAACGCCCTGCTGCGTAAGCACAGGCCAGGCCCGGGGGCAGACGGCAAACCGGCAAGCGTCGACCTGGCGGAGGCCATCCGCCAGATCCAGGAATGCCCCGGCGCCTACGCCCACGAACGGCGACGAGGCAGACGACGGGCGATCGTCGTCATCCTGCCAGATAGCGGTCCAAGGAGGTCGCAACCATGATGGCCCTACCACCTACCCTCAGGTCCGCCCTCTCCCTCACCAAAGACATATGGGACGTCGACACCACCCGCCAGGTGGTCAGGGACGAGTTCCACAAGGACCTCGCCTGCCGCACCCTCCTCCTGGGCGCCGACGTCTTCGCCTCCGCCACCGGCGAGGCCCTCACCGTCCCCCACACCTGCAAGTCGCGCGCCTGCCCCAGCTGCGGCCACCGCGCCAACCGACAGTGGCTGCGCGAGCACCTCGCCGACCTCCCCGACGTCCCCTGCTGGCACGTGGTCCTCACCATGCCCGACGTCCTCTGGACCATCTTCAAGGTCAACCGCGACCTCCTCCACGACCTCGCCGACCTCGCCGCCAACGCCATCCGCCGCTGGCTGAGGATGACCTACGGCGTCGAGCCCCTCATCGTGGCCATCCCCCACACCTTCGGTTACGGCCTGAAGTTCAAGTGCCACGTCCATCTCCTCGTCTCCCAGGGCGGCCTCGACCAATCCAGTTCCTGGTGGCGAAGGGCCCCCACCCTGGACCGGGAGTCGATTATGCACATGTGGCGCTACGCCGTGATCACCCTCCTGCGCGACGCCCACCGCAGGGGGCTACTCGCCACTGACCTGGGCAGAGGCGAGTTCGCCTCCCTGTTGGAATCCCAGTACGACAGGTGGTGGCACGTCTGGCACGAGGGGCTGGCCGACAAGCGCAGGGTCCTGAACTACGCCGGGCGCTACATGAAGCACCCGCCCCTGGCCGAGAGAAAGATCCTGGAGGTGAGCGAGGACGGGGTCAGGATCCTTGCCAAGGACCACAAGGCCCACAAGACCGTGGAGTTGACGCTCTCCCAGGCGGAGTTCGTGGAGCGCCTCTCCCACCACGTCCCCGATCGGTACCACCACGGCGTGCGCTACTTCGGTCTCCTCGCCCCCAGGTGCAAGGGACGGCTCCACGACTTCCTCTTCCACGTCCTGGGCCAGGCGCCCAAGGAAAGGCCCCGCCACCTCACCTGGCGCTATTCGATCAACGTGTCCTTCGGCGTCGATCCCCTCCTGGACAGCAAGGGCCAGCCCATGCGCCGGGTAGCAAGAATCGCCGCCACCAGGGGGCCGCAGGAAGGCAGAAGAAGACCCGTCCCAACCAGTTCTCTTGCGGCCCCAGGGCCAGGACGAGATTGGCTATCTGCCCCGTACCTACCTCAGGCCTCCCGCCTGATCGCCGCCTTCCGCGAGAGCAATAGTACCAAGGAGAAAGGCGAGATCAGATGTCCAACCTCTGCCGCAGCCCCTTCTGCTCCCTAAACTCCCGACCGTCGGCTGAACCTTCCTTGAGCCGGAGTGTGCAGCCAGAATCGCGGCATCCGACCATCTTCCGAACCCTATCTACCCCTTCTACGCAGCCCTTAACCGCAACCAGGGTGCCGCACGCGTCATCAACGTGCGCGACCCGTGTTTTTCTTCTTCCTGTACTTGGACTCGTAGATCGGGTATCCTGGGTTTGGGTAAAGCACCTCGTCGCCCGGGTTCATCAACGCCGCGATGAACTTCCCGATAACCGGCTTACCCCCCCGGCTGGATCGCCACGTTGACAGCCGTGTAGTGGGTGCCACGGGCCTCGTTCACAATCTCGGCTAACGCCTGCCGTAACTGCGGTATGCCGGCGCTGGGACAATAGCCCGTCTTCCCGTCTCTGATCGCCCGCAGCGCCGCCTCGACTACATTGGCCGGCGTCGGCATGTTCAGGTCACCCAGATGGAACGGGTAAACCTTTCGCCCACCAGCGGCGAACTCGGCCGCCCCCGCCGCCACGGCAAACGCCGTCTCAGTCCCCAGGCGGGATATCCGATCCGCGATCCTGATCGTCATCTAGTAGTCACCTCCACTCTCGACCGTCTCGCTCTCTGTTAGAGGCCCGCCAGCTGGTCCTCCAGGGCCGGCTCCTGGCTGGCGACGGCGGGGGCCACGGCCTCCTCGCCGATGTACAGATGGGGCC
>JAJZQK010000427.1 GCA_021847625.1 Chloroflexota bacterium | reverse complement strand
CGCGGCTAATTAAATATCGCGCCACAGAGCGGATTCTTCAAGGCGGTTCGGACTTGTCATTGCTGCGCAGCCGGCTGGTGGAGTAGTCTGGCTGCCGTTCTATCGTCATTCCCGCGGAAGCGGGAATCCATCCGGTGGCGGCCAGACCGGGGACTGGATCCCCGCTTGCGCGGGGATGACTGGACTGCGCGCCAACCGGGGTGTCCACGCCGTCATGGATCCCCGCTTGCGCGGGGATGACTGACCTGGGGCCGCGACCTGACGCACCAGGACGTGTGGATCCCCGCTTGCGCGGGAATGACTGTCTACGGACAACGGTTGTCTCGGCCAACCCCACTGGATCCCCGCTTGCGCGGGGATGACAAGAGCGCTGCGAACGCCGCCTCGACCCCTGGTGGCAGCGAGCTCCCTGGCAGCAACGGCTATGTCAGACCATTAAGTTGCAGCAGAAGGCGAATAATGCTGACGAACCGTCGGGGTGCGTCGGGGCGCCTTGCCGGGCCGCGGCACTATGCTAATATTATCGTTGTGCCTACAATGGAAGGCACACTATAGCACGGCCATCGACGTCGTGGAGCACGCGGCGAACATCGTCCGCAACAAGCAGGACGGGCTGACGGCAGGCCTCTCGCCGAGCACGGTGCACGAGAAGATCGCCCGCGACGACGACTTCATTCTGCTGGACGTGCGGACCGATGAGGAGTACGAGCAGGAGCGGATTGGCGGTCCGCGGGTCAAGTTGCTCCCCCTCGGCAATCTGCGTGAGCGGCTGGGGGAACTGCCCAAGGACAAGGAGATCGTGACCTACTGCAAGATCAGTCTCCGCGGCTACGAGGCCCAGCGCATCCTCGCCGGCCAGGGCTTCACGGACGTCAAGACTCTGGACGGTGGCCTCGTCGCCTGGCCCTATGAGAAGGTCTCCGGGGAGCAGGGCTGAATGGTCCGGCCTTATCCTTGCTGCACGGCCGGCCGGTGAGGTATTTCGGCGGCCGCCTTGGCGTCATTCCCGCGCAAGCGGGAATCCATCCGGTGCATTGCCAGAGGGCGAACGCCGTTCGCCCCTACAAATAACGTTGGATCCCCGCTTGCGCGGGGATGACAGGAGCGCCGGCAGAGGCTCCGTTGGCCCTTCCGCTAGCGAGCACCCGGGCAGCAGCGGCTACGTCGGTCTATTCAGGAGACGCGCGATGCCGCCCGTCAGATACCAGGGGGAGGGGCGAACCACTCCCCCACGGCCACGTCCGTTGCCGGACCCTCCGCCCGGAATGCTCCGCCCCTCTCTGACGCTTGGTAGTGGTTTCGCCTAACCTACTGGTCGAGCCAGACCCCTTCAAGCATTGGGTACGAGTCCAGGTTGTCCGTGTAGCCCTGAACCTTGCTCGCCATCACTGCCGGCCGCGGCTGCGGCGCGATGCACAGCGTGAAGCACTCGTCGAGGATCAGCTGATTGATCTGGTCCCAGTACGTCTTCGCCTTCGCTGGATCCACCGTGGCCGAGGCGCTCTTGCACAGATTCGTGAACTGGTCGGACTTGAACTTGGCCGAGTTCTTGTCGTAGCGCCAGACGACGGCCTGCTCAAACATACCGGTTGGCGTCTTGTTGTTGCGCCCGAAGTTGTGGGTCGCGATCTGGAAGTCGCCGTCCATGAACTTCGGCCGCCAGGAGCCTTCGTCCTGCACGTCGAGCGTAACCTTGATGCCGACCAGCCCCAGGTCGTTCTGGACGTACTCGGCCAGCTCTTGGTAGCCCGTCCGCGACTTGGTCGTCAGCAACGTCAGCGGGAAGCCATCCGCGTGGCCCGCTTCCGCCAGCAGTTGCTTGGCCTTGTCGGGATTGTAGGCGTAGTAGTTGTTCAGTTTCTCGTCGTAGGCTGGCGAGAACGACGGCCACGGTAGGCTCCACGGCTCGGACAGGCCCTGGAGGTAGGTGTCGCAGAAGCGCTGGCGGTTGATCGCCCAGCTGATGGCCTGGCGTACCTTCTTGTCCTTCAGCGGCCCGTAGGTGGTGTTCATGACCAGGTCGAAGACGATCCCGAACCGGTCCTGCGATAGTTTGTACTTCGAATCGGCCTTCAATCTCTTGGCGTCGATGGGTGGCAGGGGATTGGCCATATCGACCGTGCCCGACTCCAACGACACGACCATCGCCTGCGGGTCAGGCCAGACACTCACCTCATAGGTGTCCAGGTACGGCATGCCCTGCTTCCAGTAGTCCTCGAACCGCTTGTAGGTAGACTTATTGTTGGGCTGCCAGCTGTCGAGTTTGAAGGGCCCGGTGCCGTTCGGCTTGTTACGCAGGCTGGCGATGTTGTTCGCATCGATGATGAACAGCAGGTCGAAGGCATCGTAGACCGTCGCCATCGGCTGATCGAAGTTGATCTCGACCGTGTAGTTGTCGACGGCCTTCGGGCTCTTGAGCATCTGGGCTGCCGGCAGGATGTTCGCCGAGTTGGCCTTATCCGCGTAGAACTTGATCGTCTCGACGACGTCGTTGGCGACGAACTCGCGCCCGTCGTGGAACTTGACGCCCTTGCGCAGCTTGATCGTCATCTTGAGGTAGTCAGGCGTAAACTCCCACGACTCGGCCATCCGCGGCTCGATCTTGAAGCCGTCGCCGATCCGCAGCAACGTGTCGTAGATCTGGTAGAACATCGGCTCGTTGCCCTGGGATAGCTGATGAGGATAGAAGTTCAGGATGTCCTGGATGCGCCCGCCCCTGAAGGTTCCACCCTTCTTGACCGCCGGCTGGGCGGCCGTCGGCGAAGCGGCAGGGGCGGCCGGCGCGGTGGTCGGGGCGGGCTGGCCCGCCGGCTGGGTTGCCTTCGGCGCGCCGAGGGCGCTCGTCGGCGCTGGTGCGGAGGTAGGGGCAGGCGCAGCGGGTGAGCAAGCGGCCAGCAGCGTCGCCCCTGCTACCGCCGTCAACGAGCCCACGAACTGCCGGCGCGTGATTCGACGACTCCGTTTTTCCATTAAGATGCTCTCCTTGACTTAGTCGAATTATGCGGGACCCAGCCGGCCCCGCCACGTTCCCGGTAAGGACGGCCTGAATATGGCCGACCCCTAGCACATCGGTGGCCTTTCCACCATTCGCTTGAGACGCTCCACGTCACGGCGCAGGGACTCCAGTTCCCTCGCCTTGGCGTCCCGATCCTCCATCGCCTGATGCAGAACAGAACCCTCACACTGCCTGGGCACCGGCAGTTTGGCCAAATGGCAGACCGTGGGCACCACGTCGGTGAGCCGGATGATCCGCTCGATCACCTCCCCTTGCTTTGGATCATGTCCAGACATCGTGGGTTGATTCACCTGGCGCTGGACGACCTACTTCACATTGCCTCGGCCGGCAGCACGGTGATAGGCCGCCGCCTCCGTAGAAGCCCGGATGACCAAAGCCAGGCTCTCCGGGTAGACGCGTTCGTTCTCTTGCAGGAGGCAGTCGCGGTGCTTAAGGTGAATCAGTCGCGCCTTCTCCGCGTCGTGCTGGCGAATGGCCTCGACCACCGCCCTGTGGCTGCGCACTGACTCCAGCGGTTTGGTCCGCAGAAAAGCGCCGGCCGAACTCACCGGCCGGAGTTGGCCGTCCAGCACCCTGACCAAGTCGCTCATCTGCCGGTTGCCGGCTGCCTCGATCAGCAGGCGATGGAACCGCCGGTCTGCCTGCAGCCAGGCGGCACGGTCGTCCGTCGCCAACGCGGCCTCCTGCGCCTGCACCGATTCCTCCAACTCGTCGACGAGCGCTTCGTCGGCGCGCTGGGCGGCGAGCCAGGCCGCTTCCCCTTCGATGCCCTCGATGATTTCGTAGAGCTCGCGCATCGCTTCTATGGTAGGCACGCGCACGACCATCCCCCGTCGGGATACGGAGGCGATCAGCCCTTCGGCCGAGAGTCGCTCGATCGCCTGACGGACAGGCGTCCGGCTCATGCCCAGGCGTTCGGCCAGCTCGGGAATGCGCACCGGCTGGCCGGGCATCATCCGCAGATCGAGGATCATCTCGCGGATGGCCTCGTAGGCCTGCTCGGCCAACGAACGTGCCGGCTCCAAGGCGCTCGGTTCAGAAGCCATTCGCTCTGCCCCTAAATGAAGGTTAACTTTGCTAAGGTATGCACAAACAAATGCCGGGCTGCATGCACCTAAGTATGGTTGCCTGCCCGTCCGCAATTATAGCCAACCGCTGCCGGTTGTCAAGAGGCATGGCGTGGGCCGTTCCCCGACTTTCCTCACATAAAAAATATGGGCACCGCTCACGGTGGCGATGTC
>JAJZQK010000426.1 GCA_021847625.1 Chloroflexota bacterium | reverse complement strand
GTGGGTTTGCAGTCTGGGCGAGAGGCTCTAGATCCTCTTGGGCGTGGTGTCCGTTCGATTGATCCTCGCCCACAGCGACGTCCGCGACAGATCCCGGGCTCTGGTCGACGGTTTCGCTCTCAGAGACTCTCTCGACGGGTTGCGCCGGTTCGCCCGCCTCTCCTGACGCTTCGTGTGCCCCGGGCTCTCCAGCCTCGACTTCCAGTTCGGAGAATTGACCCTCTGGCTCTTCTGCTACTATTGGCAGTTGCCCGGCCGCGGTCCCGCTCTCCCCATCTGCCGCCGGGTGACAGCCGCCTTCGGCCTTGTCCGGTTCGGCCTCCATCAGCTCAAGCACCGGGGCCTGACCGCCATAAGCTTCGCGAATCAGCTGCACCAGCTCGTCAAGCCGATCGGGCGAGACCCGGAGGCCGCGAGCCCGAACCGGCAGCCGCCCGTCGACACGGAGCAGGAGGTCGCCGGTACCCAGGTCGGCTGCCTCGGGCTGGCCAAGTAGCCGAATGCTTTCGTCGTCGTCCAGGGTCTGAAGAACCAGGCGGGTCGCGAAGTGGGCCAGCAGGTCCACCGGGAGCTCGGCCGGGCTCGTGGTCGTGGCCAGCAGTCGCACTCCATGAGTCGGGCCATGGA
Source organism: Chloroflexota bacterium (assembly GCA_021847625.1). The sequence goes on along the minus strand of JAJZQK010000426.1, from coordinate 3,640 downwards.
CGCCGATCAGCTCCAGCGTGGTTCCGTCGTCCCTCAGGTTGCCCAGCCCTCCGATGGCGAGCACGAGTTCCGGTTCCTCCGGCCGAGAAGCTCTCTCGAGCGAGCCCTCACTCTCCGACACCCGCATTCGGCGGATCAGCTCCGCCCGCACCTGCTGGAGCACATGGCTGACGCCTGCCTCGTCGGCAGGGTCGACGAGGGTGCCACATTGATGGGGCAACTGAAGGAGCTCCGGGGGCAGGAGGCGACGGTCAGCGACAGTCCAAAGTCGCAGCTCTTCCGCGCGGGGACTGGCGGCGAGCGCGCTGATCAGGCTCGTCAGCACAATCTCGGTGCCTCCACCGGGTAACCCGGCCACCAGGATGTGCCCGAGCTCGCGCCAGTTGGCGTACAGCGTTTGGCCCCTGGGCAGAACACCCACCGGCAGCAAGGGAACGGTCCGCGCAGGACCGCGCGAAGGCAAGGTGACCAGACCCGCCAGCTTCAGTCCGGAGAGGTGGAAAGCCACGTCGTGGTCGGGCGTAGAGGACGCCTGTCCGGTACCTCCCAGCCTCATTCCGAGCTCGCCCGCCAACTCCAGGACGCGCGCCTGATCGAGAAGCCCCACGCTCAACACCAGTGTGGTAGCGTTCCGGCCCTGCTGGGCCATCACCACCGAAGCATCGGGGACCCGGTGCTCCTCCAGGAAGCGAAGAGCCTGCTCGGCTACCAGGACCACGGGCTCCACCTCTTTGCCGTGGATGCGATGGGTGAGCACCCGCCCGAACTCCGCCTCGGCGAAGTCTCCGCTTGGCGGCGAGCTCGCCTGCGTCGCGGCCCGCACCGGCAGCTCGCTCAGGCTGCGCCGCACCCGACGGCGTGCCAGCGCCACCGCCCCTCCAGCTGCCGCGATGGCGGCCAGACCAGCGGCGCCATAGACCAGAGGCGACACGGTGACCTCCGCAGGCGCTGGTTCCGGCTCGACCAGGACCGCGGGCATCGGAGCAACGGAGGGTTCATCGACGACCACCACCCCTTCCGGATCGGCAGGCATCGCCGTGGGTTGTGTCTCGACAATGGCAGCGGTCTCTGGAGTGGCAGAGGTCTCCTCCGCAGCTGGGGCGGCGGGCTCTGATACGGGCAACTCCCCGTCGCTGGTCGGTGCGGAGGACGGCAGCCGCAGCCGCAGTCCTGGCCAGATCAGGCCCGGGTCCTTGAGAGTGCGGCCATCCTCCAGACGGGCCGTGCCCGCGTTCAGATCGAAGATCTCTTGCCAGCGGCTCTCGTCGTCGAGGAGACGCGCGGCGATGCCGCGGAGGGTGTCCCCTTCCTGCACCGTGTAGAAGCTTTGGCCGTTGACCTCCTCCATCGCCCGGCTGGCAGGATGGACCAGGAGGACCCATCCCGGCTGGATCACCCCGGCCTGGGTGAAACGCCGGCCGTCTGGCATCCGCCGCCCTACGTTGTCTGCTAGGAGCATCGGATACTCATGGCCGGTGCCGTAGAACCGCTCCGCGATGCCCCAGAGCGTATCGCCGGCCTGAACGGTGTACTCCACCACCTGCTGTGACTGGCCCTGCAGGGCTTCCTCGGAATCCGGCTGCGGTGGTGCGCTTTCGTAAGTCGCCACGACGGTCGTCGCGGCTACCATGGAGAGGACGGCCGCCGCGGCGGTCGGCGTGGACCTGCCGACCAGGTTGACCACGATGATCGCGACGAGGGCTCCATCGACAACCCGCCGCACTACCGCCGGCGTCACCCGATCCGAGATCGCGTGTAGGCCCGCGACCCAGGGCGCGCCGCCGGTCGCCGCCTCGGCGGCCAGCACTACCAATCGGAACGCCAGCGACGCGACGATCCAGAGCCAGACCGCCCAGGCGGCGGTCGTCAGGACGTAGGCCACCGCTTCGAGGGGCAGGTATGAACCACGCAGGGTGGAAGCAGCGATATCCCAGCCTGGCAACTCCCGGGGCAGTTGGGGAGGTCCCGCAACCACGTAGAGGGCCACACCGCCGATGGCCAGCCCGAGGATCAGACCGAGCAGACCGAGATAACCCTGTCGCTCCGGCGCCTCCTCGATAGGTCTCATCCTCTCCATTCTCCGCCGCCTCTCGACCACCTCACCTGCTGGTCAGGACCGGCTGGACCTCCTGGACCCGGTAGCCGCTCTCGTAGGTCCGCCGGATCGTCGGCAGCCCCTGCGGCGCCCCGCCGTTCACGCGGAACTCGGCCGCGAAATCGACGGTGAGCCAAACCGGGAACCCGCTCGGAAAGCGCAGCGACGAGTACTCGTAGGTGTGCTGGACGTCCGACTGCGCCGGATATGGCTTGCCCAGGGACAGGTTCACCAGGCTCGCGCCATCGCCGAAGCTCCACTCGTACCTCGTCGGCCAGATCCTTACCTCGACGCTGAACGAGCTGCCTTGCCGACGAGAGTCGTTCGCCGGCACCACAGACGTGGGAACCTCGGGACCCACCTCGGGCGGGACACTCACGGTCCGCGAGGTGCCGAAGGATGAGCCATCGTAGCCCTCGACCCAGAACCAGCCCGGCATCGCGACCAGACCGAGCGCCGGGTTCACGCGGATCTGGGCGTTGGGCAGCGGCACATGCCCGAGCGCGTCTAGGGCGACCTCACGGGGGTCGGTGCTGCCTCCGTTGCCCGAGACCACCGTGTCTGGCGGGGGCGAGTTGTCCGGTGCCGGCACAACGGTGACGTTGCTGCTGCTGGAGGACTGCGGCACCCAGATGATCCCGCTGAACTGGTCATCCACGTACAGCAGGTACGGGTTCTGATCCTGATGCTGCTGGAATTGCTCCACCCAGGACTCGCGCGTCGCCGTGCTGATGTTGGGCGGCGTCGCGGTGACCACCTGTCCGGTCGGGCTCTCCCAGTGATAGCCGGTCTTGTCGGTCCAACTGCGACCCGGGGTGGTTGCGCTTGTCGTGTTTGTCTTGGAGTCAGTCGCCGTTGTGGAGGCGGAAGTCGTGCTGGAACTGCCGGTCGTCGATGACTGACCGCTGGTCAGTTGCGGCCTCGCCCCGTCAGAGCCCTCCGAACCGTGCGTGCCGGGCACCGTCTGGTGCACCGAGATCTGGATGTACACGCCATCCGGCCGGCTCTCGACTCTGGTTTGAACCTCTAGCTTCCTCCAATTCTGGTTCCTGTCGAAATCGTTGCTGTTTGGCTCATCGGCCAACGCAGTGTGCACAGAGAGGAAGCCCAGGGTAACGCCGACGATCAACGCAGGCAGCATCTTGGTGGTCATCGGCTGACCTCGCCCAGGGTCTCTCGGGTTCCATCGATGATCTTCCACGCCCCGTTGACCTTCCGCAGTTCATAGCTCTGCCGAACCCGCATTGGAGGTCCCGTCCTCGGCAGCGGTTGTTTCGTGCTAGGATCCACATAGACACTACGACTGACGTACTCATCTACGACGGTCGCGCTCGTCTCTGTTACGCCCCCAAGGGCTACCATGCGCTCATCCTCAATAATCTTCACCGGCCGCCCTCCTGCTACGAGGCCATTCACCTCATCCGTGACCAATTGCAGCGCCTGTCCGGCCAGTACCTCGTTGAGGTGGCTCGTGTCGAGATTCAGCACAGCCTCGCTATAGACTCGCAGGTAGTCCTCATACGCCGCTTCGATCTCAAGTTCCAG
>JAJZQK010000425.1 GCA_021847625.1 Chloroflexota bacterium | reverse complement strand
GCGCCGGCCGGGATGTCGACCGGCCCCCCGGCGACGACGCGGATGCCTAGTTTGAGACAGCCCTCGACGAGCTTCTGGCCGGCCGTGCCCGCCTCCAGGGGGGCATAGGGGTACCCATGTGGCTTGCCCCAGGGATAGTAAGTGGGCCCCGAGACCGGGTACTCGCGTTCCATCTGCTCGTAGTAGGGCTCGAGCTCCTCGTAGGTCAGAGGCCAGTCCGCCCCTACCCCGTCCAGGGTGCGCACCCGGAAATCGGAGGGGTGCAGGCGCGGGCAGAAGCCCGCGTAGTGGACGGTGCTCCCGCCGACCCCTCTGCCGGAGTTGTTGGCGCCGAACTTGAGGGGTTCCGTGCCGCCCGTGATGCGCAGGTCGTTCCAGTAGAGGTTGGCCGAGCCGGCCTCGTCGGAGACCATACTCTTCTCGGAGTCGTGCCAGGCGCCGGCCTCCAGGGCGACGACGGAGAAGCCGTAGCGGGCCAGTCGCTGGGCGAGGACGCCCCCGCCGGCACCGGTGCCGACGATGCAGAAATCGACCTCCTCCGTTAGCGGGTATTCCCGTATCTCGGCGTCGAGGACCCAATTGGGCGAGAGGTTGATGCTCAGTCTCATGGCCTCTCCCCTTCCTTCCCGGCAGGCGCCTCATCCACCTCCCAGGGCTCCCGCGCGCCGTGGTTCAGGGCGAAGTAGCCCCGCGGGTAGGCCGGCCCGCCGAAGCCGATGTCCTCCCAGGCGTAGGGGTGGGCGTAGTAGGTGCCGGTGATCTGGGACAGGGCCACGTCCTTCCACCAGCGCTCGGCCGGCATCCGCTGCCAGACCTCTCCCGGCGGGTTGCCCTCCCGGATCGCCTTCAGCACCTCGTTCTGCCGGTCGCCGTCCAGATCGGCGAACCGGCTCCCAAAGAGGGCCCGCGCGGTCTGGTCCAACCCCTCCAGGCCCCAGCGCCAGGCCACGTCGTTCGTGGGCATGTCTTCGAAGACGTACCCGCCGAGGACCTTCTCGGCGGAGTTCTGGTCGATCCAGGGGGCGATGGGCACCCGCCACTCCGGCGGCACGTCCTCCTGCGGGATCACCCGCGCGCAGAGCGCCTCCAGGGCGTCGCGCTGGGGCGGGGTGAGGTTCTGGATCCGGGGAACGTTTTCCACCCGGTCCAGCACTAGCTTGCGGGTAGTCTCGTCCCAGTGACCGCGCTGGGCGAGCAGGTCGTAGCCGGGATAGCGATCGCGCTTGATCATTGGCGACCCTCCCGCCGCAGCAGCACGGCGATGAAGCCTAGCAGGCCCGCCGCCGTGAACAGGAGCGGGGCGAAGAGCGGCGGCCCCAGCGTAACGGAGAAGCGCAGGTTGGTGAGCCCGCCCGGCATCCGCCAGATGCCCCGCAGGTGGAGGACGAAGCCGAGCAGGCCGACGAAGAAGGTGCCGATCGCGGCGAACGGTAGCGCCAGGCGGGCGGCACTCCTGCTGAAGACCGCCGCCACACAGGTGCCCACCATCGGGCCCGTGGCCCAGACGGGTATCCACATGTAGCGTTGGTTGAAGCTGCCGCGCAGGTGCTCGAAGTACACCTCACCCCCGGCCAGTATGGTTAGGAAGGTCGCCGCCAGGGCCATAAGCTGCTGGAACCGACCCTCAGCGATCTCCTCCTCGATGCTCAGCTGGAGGCGGGCCTTCTGCCCCGACCAGGGCAGTGCCGCCAGCAATCGGGACACCAGATTGCCGCCCTGCCGGGGCAGCGGGATCACCTCGCGGCGGAGGAAGCCGGCGAAGAGGCCCATAATGCCCACGCTACAGACGAGAAGGGGCGCGAAGATAGGCGGGCCCATCACCACGTTATACTGGCCCAGCTTGAAGCCGCCCGGCAGGCGCAAGATCCCTCTGATGTGGAAGGCGAAGCCGACGAGCCCGTCGAGCAGGGCCACGGCGGCGACGAACGGCAGCGCCAGGCGGGCCACCCGCTTGCTGAGGAGGGCGGCAGCGGCCACCACCGTCGTCGGCAGCGTCAGCCAGATTGGCGTCCACATGAGCCAGTTGGCGAAGGCGCCGCGCTGGTGCTGGGCATAAGCCTCGAAGCCGCTGACGATGGCGGCGAAGGTGGTGAGCAGCGCCATACTGCGCTGAAACCGCCCTTCGCGGATCTCCTCCCGCGCCAGGCCCACCTCGCGGACGAGCCAGGCCGGTTGCCGGCGGGGCCGGACGAGACCTCGAATATCTACCACTCCTACCTCCTTCCTATGCACCCTCGCAGCAAGTGCAAACGGGGCGTCATCCGCCCCTCCGCAAGCGAGAGGGACGCCGGTTCCTACCCTCTTCCAGGATGGCGCGGGTTTCCCTCTCCCTTTCAGGGAGAGGGTCGTCCCAGCGCCAGCCCTGCAGCTCGCCCAGGAGCCCGGGGCGGACAGAGCCGTCCGCCCCTACGGGATACCGGAGGGCAAACGGCCGTTTGCCCCTACAAGTAGTCGGTAGGCCGTCGGAAGCAGCCTGTAGCGCGGGGGCTTGTCCCCCGCGGCGTTCCCTGTGCTTCCCTTACCGACCCCCGGCCCTGTAAGCGGGTAACCGCGCCATTCTCTCTCCCCGCCGCACGGCGATGGTCACGGAACACGCCATGCCAGGCCCGGCGCCTGCCTGACCGGACCGCGGGGGACAAGCCCCCGCGCTACGGCTTGGTTTGCCTGCCATGTTCGACAAGATCGCTACTCGTCAGGCCGGAGTGGGTGACCGGCCCGCGCTGCGGGACTTCCCGCGGTCGGTTGGCTACCCCCTTAGCGGGCGGCCGTCGACGAGATGTTCTGGTGACGCCCGGGGGGCACGGTACCCCGCTCCGGCGGGGGCTGGCTCCGGCCCCAACGCCGCTGGATTTCCCCCGCCTGGCCGCAAACCACGGTCACGAGGAAACCACCGACGATCGCCACGGCGAGGACGACGAGGCCGATCTCCAGCATCGTCCCCCGGTCCGGATTGCTCCTGTTCATTAGGAGACCCTCCACTTGTCTGCGTCCTGGCGTTTCAACTCCAGCCCCAGGCCCGGCCGGTTGGGATCGGGCCGCAAGCACCCCCCCACCGGCTGGGGCACGCCCGTGAACAGCATGTTCTCGATGCGCACGTGATCGTGGAAGTACTCGATCGGGAAGATCGCGGGCGCCGCGCAGCCCACCTGGGCATGGATGGAAGGCGCGGTGTGGCCCGAGAAGGGGATGGCGAAGGCGTGCGCCAGGTGCGCCGCCTCCAGCCAGCCGGTAATGCCCAGACAGCGGGTCACGTCGGCCTGCATTATGTCGACGGCCCCCGCCAGGAGCAGCCGTCGGAAGTACCACGGGTCGTAGCCGTACTCCCCCGCGGCGACGTTCATGGGCAGGTGGCCGCGGACGAAGGCCAGCTGCTCGAGCTGATCGGAGGAGACGGGCTCCTCGAAGTAGGTCACGTCCAGCTCGGCGTACTGCCGGCCGATCTCTATCGCCTGCTTCACGCTGTAGGCGCCGTTCGCGTCCACGTACAGCTCGGCCGCCTGGCCAATGGCCTGCCGCGCCGCCCGCGCTCGGGCCACGTCCTCGGCCGCCTTCGTCCCCAGGTCCTTGCCCACCTTCATCTTGACGCGGGGGATGCCCTGCCGCACCCAGCCGCCGAGCTGGTCGGCCAATTCCTCCTCCGTGTAGGTGGTGAAGCCCCCGCTGCCGTAGATGGGGACCTCCTCGCGGAAGGTTTCGAGCAGGCGGAAGAGCGGCCTGTTCGCCACCTTGGCCTTGAGGTCCCAGAGGGCAATGTCCACGGCAGAGATGGCGGTCGAGGCGACGCCCGGGCGGCCGAGGTTGCGCACGGCGCCCACCATGGCCATCCAGGAAGTGCCGACGGCGTCCACGGACTGCCCGACGACGATGTCGGCGAGCTTCTCATGGACGAGCTCCGCCGCCGCCCGCGAGGCATAGGTGAAGCCGAGCCCCCGCTGGCCGCCCTCGGCGAGGGCCTCCACCAGCACCATGGTCGTCGAGCCCCAGTGGATCGTCCCGTCGGCCTCCAGCCGGTCGGTGGGGATCTCGAACACGGAGACCTCTATCCCGCTTACGTTCATCGAATGTCGTCCTTGCTACGGCTTGGTCTTCCTGCCAGGTTCAATAAGGTCGCTACTCGCCAGGCCCGCTGGTGCCCTCTACACAATCTCCCGCACCCTGTCGGAGAGGACGGTGAGGACGATGCGCTCGCGGTTGGGCTCGCCGCGGGCGAGGGCCTGGGCGAACTTCGTTGCCTGGTCGAGCGTGATGTTCGCCGGCAGCGGCGGTT
>JAJZQK010000424.1 GCA_021847625.1 Chloroflexota bacterium | reverse complement strand
GGTGGGGCATCGTCGCGGTAGCGGAGGAAGATCACGCCCATCTCGCGGGCCTTGGTGTAGTACTGCTCCAAGAAGCCGTAGGTCACCATGTCCTTGTAGAGGACATAGACCCGCGCCCGGGGGTTGAGCTCCTTGATCTTGATCGCGTTCTTCACCGCGTCGGCGCAGCACGTGCGGCTGCAGTAGGACTGCGCCTCGGGCGGACGCACGCACTGGATCATCGCTATCGTCTTGGCCTCGGCCACCGCCTGGGGCCGCTCGTGGATCATCTTCTCCAGGTCGGCCTGGGTCATCACCCGCGGGTCCTGGCCCAAGAGGTGCTGGCTGCCGCGGTACTCCTGGCCGCCGGTCGCGATCACCGTCACCCCATGCTCCACTTCCGTGTCGATGGGGCCGAATTCGGTCTCCTGGCGGATGGCGGAGGTGAAGTTGCCCAGGAAGCCACCCGACTTCACGAGAGTTGCCCAGCGCTGCACCTCGATGTTAGGATCGTCCTCCACCTGGGCGATGAGCGATTGCAGGAAGGCCTGCGGATCGCTGCCGTCCAGGGAGTAGAACACGTTGCGCATATAGCCGCCCAGCTCCTCCTCGCGTTCGATCAGCGTCACCGGGAAGCCCATGCGCGAGAGCAGGAGGGCGGAGGTCATGCCGGCGGCGCCAGCGCCTACCACCAGGGCCCGGTGGCTAAGGGAGAGCGACTCCTTGGAAAGCGGCTCCAGCAGCCTGGCCCGGGCCACGGCCATGCGGATCAGGTCCTTGGCCTTGGCCGTGGCGGCCTCGTGGTCGTTGCCGTGGACCCACGAGCACTGATCGCGGATATTCGCCATCTCGAAGAGGAAGGGGTTCAGCCCCACCTCGCGGATCGTCTCCTGGAACAGCGGCTCGTGCGTGCGCGGCGTGCAGGAGGAGACGATCACCCGGTTGATGCCGTTCTCGACCACGTGCTCCTTGATGCGCCTGAGGGCATCCTCGGAGCAGGTGTAGAGGTTCGTCTCGGCGTGGACCACGTTGGGGAGCGTGCGCGCGTACTCGGCCACGCCCTTCACGTCGATCACCCCGGCGATGTTCGAGCCGCAGTGGCAGACGAAGACGCCCACGCGCGGCTCCTCGCCGCTCACGTCGCGTTCGGGCGGGTACTCCTTCTCGGCCACGCGCGTCCCCCGCACGTCGGCCAGGAGCGCCAGCGCCTCCGCGGCGGCGCCGCTGGCCTGCAACACTGTCTCCGGGATGTCCTTGGGGGCGGAGAAAGCGCCGCAGGCGAAGACGCCCGGCCGGCTCGTCGCCAGCGGGTTGAGAACCGGGGTATCGCAAAAGCCGTAGTCGTCGAGGTCCACGCCGATCCGCGCGGCCAGCTCCCGCGTGGTGGCGGGCTGCTGCATGCCGGCGGAGAGGACGACCATATCGAATCGTTCGGTCAGCATCTGCCCGTCCTCGCTCTGATAGCGGACGAGGACGTCGCCGGTGAAGGGGTCTTCCTTGAGGGAAGAGGCCCGGCAGCGGATGTAGTTCACGCCGTAGCGGTCGCGGGCGCGCTCGAAGTAGCCCGTGTAGCCTTTGCTGAAGGAGCGCATATCCATCAAGAAGACCGTGCAGTCCGTCTCGGCGACGTGCTCCTTGGTAAGGATGGCCTCCTTGGTGGCGTACATACAGCAGACCGAGGAGCAGTACTGGTGCTCCTGGTCGCGCGAGCCGACGCACTGCAGCCAGGCGATGCGCCGCGGCTCTTTATGATCGGAGGGACGTGCCACGTGGCCGGAGGTGGGACCGGAGGCGCTGAGGAGGCGTTCGAACTGCATGGACGAGACCACGTTGGCGTAGCGGCCCAGGCCGAACTCCTCGTGCAGGCTGGCGTCGTAGAGCTGGTAGCCGGTGGACATGATGACCGCCCCTACCTCGACCTCTTCCAGACGCTCCACGTCGGCGTGGTTGATGGCCTTGGCCTGGCAGGCGATCTCGCACTCGCGGCATTCCGAGCAGACCCCGCAGCTGAGGCAGCGCTGGGCCTCGGCCAGGGCCTGTTCCTCGCTGTAGCCCAGGTAGACCTCGCCGAAGTCGTGCACCCGCTCGGCGGCGGGGCGCTCCGGCATCGGCACTCGGCGGGCCCGCTTCACCTCGCCCGCCAGCTCGCGGGCGGCCAGTTCGGCGGCCGTCATCTTCACCACCGGCGCACCGGTGACCTTGGGCCGCTTGACCGGCTCGCCGCGCAGGTAGCGGTGGATGGACTCGGCGGCCGTGTGGCCGGCGGCGATGGCCTGGACGATGAAGCCGATGCCGGTAACGAGGTCGCCACCGGCGAAGACGCCGGGCCGGCCCGTGGCCAGGGTATCGGGGTCGGCGACGACGGTGCCCCGGCGGGTGACCTCCACGCCCTCGGCGGCTTGCAGGAAGGCCGAATCGGGCCCCTGGCCGATGGCGAAAATCACCGTATCGCAGGGCAGCACGTGCTCGCTGTTCTCTCTGGTCTCCATGTTCAGGCGGCCGTCGGTGGTGAACTCCATGAAGGTTACGTCCTTGCACTCGACCCCCGTGATGTTCTCGCCCTCGGACAGGATCTGCAGGAAGGTGCGGTCGTTGAAGACCTGGATGCCCTCGGCTTGGGCCTCCTCGACCTCCCAATCATTGGCCGGCATCTTCTCGCGGCTTTCCAGGCAGGCCATGTCGACGCGCTTGGCGCCCAGGCGCAGGGCCGTTTGGGCGGCGTCGATGGCCACGTTGCCGCCGCCGAGCACCAGCACGTGCTGGCCGAGGGCGACCTTCTCGCCCAGGGCGGCCTGGCGCAGGAAGTCGGTGGCCAGGTGAACGGCGGGCAGGTCGGCGCCAGGCAGGCGCAGCTTGCGGCCGGCGTGGGAGCCGACGGCCAGGAAGACGGCCTTGTAGCCCTGGGCCTGCAGGTCGTCCACGGAGGAGACCCGCGTGTTGCAGCGCAGTTCGACACCCTCGGCGAGGACGTCGGCTATCTCCTGCTCGACGACATCACGGGGCAGGCGGTAGGCGGGCACGCCCACGCGCATCATCCCGCCGGCTACCGGCAGGGCCTCGAAGACCGTCACGGCGTAGCCCTGGCGGCGCAGGTCGGCGGCGGCGGTGAGGCCGGCCGGACCGGAGCCCACGATCGCCACCTTCTCGGCGTACTGCAGCTCGCTGGGCGTGGGTGCCTGCTCGGGCGTGCGGTTGGCGATGGCCCAATCGGTGGCGAAGCGCTTCAGCCAGGCCGAGGCCACGGGCTCGTCTAGCAGCGCTCGGTTGCATTCCTTCTCGCAGAAGCGGTTGCAGACGCGTCCGCAGATGCCCGGGAAGGGCAGCGATTCCTTGATGAGGCGGTAGGCGTCGGCGTAGCGTTTCTCCTTGATGAGGGCGGCGTAGCCCTGAGGGTTACAGCCGGCAGGGCAGGCGTCCTTGCAGGGGCCGGTGCCTTTCTTCTCGATGGCGTAGGCGTTGGGAACGCCTTGCGGATAGAGCTTGAAGACGGCGTGCCGGTCGCCCATGCCTTCGTTGAAGGCATTGGGCACGCTGACGGGGCACTTCTGGGCGCAGTCGCCGCAGCCGGTGCACTTGTCGACGTCGACATAGCGGGGCTTGTGGCGGACGACGGCCGTGAAGTTGCCTGCTTCGCCCCTCAGTTCGGCCAGCTCGGCGTTGGTCATGACCTCGATGTTGAGGTGGCGGCCGCACTCGACGAGCTTGGGGGACATGGTGCACATGGCACAGTCGTTGGTGGGGAAGGTCTTGTCGAGTTGGGCCATCTTGCCGCCGATGGAGGGGGAGCTTTCCACGAGGTAGACTTTGATGCCGGAGTCCGCGAGGTCGAGCGAGGCTTGCATACCTGCGATGCCCCCGCCGACGACCAAGGCGGCGCCGACTTTCTGCTTGGTGCTGGATTCCACGGGTGCAGTCTCCTTGTTCATGGTACGGAAGACCACGGAAGGGTCCCGGCTAGGGAGTCTACCGGCTGCGAAGGGTCGTGACTCCAAAGAAAAGCGCCGCCGTACAGTTGGGATCGGGTCGGCGACGCCCACGGTACACGCTGCCAAGTTACAATAGACAATGTATTAACTGGCACTATTCTATTTGTCGGGGGGTCCGTTGTCAAGAACGTTTCTCCCTTTGGCGGTAGAGGTCCCGCAAGGGGAGAGGGAGGGCTGAGTCGCCGTTGAGCTTGATAGCTAGCAGGAAGACGCTGTATAATTGACGCGTTCGCTGCGCTTACGAGGCGCTGTAGCGGGCCCATAGCTCAGCGGCAGAGCTGCCGGCTCATAACCGGTTGGTCCC
>JAJZQK010000423.1 GCA_021847625.1 Chloroflexota bacterium | reverse complement strand
CATCTATGGAGCGCAGCAGGGCTAACCACCACTGTTTAGAATCGGTGTGGTCATCTGGCCGGGAGTCGCCGTCTCGCCGGGTTTGGTGCTGCCGCAATAGGGACAGCGCTGCCAATGGAGGTCGAGCAAGCGGTGGCAGTCGGGGCAGCTCTTCCTCAGCGCCGTGCCACAGTGGGGGCAGACCTGGTAATCCTCCTCTACCCGGCGATGGCACTCGGGGCACACCTGGCGTTCCTCAATCTCTTGGATCAGGGATTCCTCTTCCAGCGAACGGGCATACGCCTCGGACAGAGTCTCGGGCGGCCGAAGGATGGTATACAGAAGAAGGCCCGGCAGGTTGAATAGAAGGACCAGAAGCGTGGCAAGGATCTGCACAAGGACATCGCGAGTCCGCTTCTGGATGTCGCGGAACGTCCAGACGACCAGCGTGAACCAGAAGGCGGTGACGTAAGCCCCCACGAGGGCGATGGTGAATTGGAGAATCCTCTCAAGATTAGTCGTATCTGGCATATGGAATCCCCTCCCTGCAGATAGGTACGCCTATCAGCTTGCTAAGCGAGCCACGGTGGCCCCTTCCCCTCCCTCTCGTTGCTCGGCCGTTTGGAGCGAGCGGACCAGCGCGTGGTTTCGCAGGTAGTCGCGGACGACCTGGCGAAGCACGCCCGTTCCTTTTCCGTGGATTACCCTCACGAAGGGCAGGCCGCCAAGGTAGGCATCGTGGACGTATTTATCCAGTACCTCAAGGGCCTCCTCGGCACGCATCCCGCGCAGGTCTACCTCCAACGGCGGCGCCTCTCGCTCACTAATGGCGGCAGGTATACTCACGCCCGCCTGTGCCTGCGATGGCTGGTAAGGCGACCGGGTAGGGCGAACCTCGCTCGCGCTGACCCTCGTCTTGAGGGCACCCAGCTGCACCTCCACTTCGCCACGGGCGTTGGGAAGCGAGAGCAATTCCCCAGCCTGCTGCAAGTGATCTATCCAGACCGTCCCGCCAACTGCCATTCCGCTCGGGACTTCTTCCTCGGCAACCGATTCCGGTTCGCGAACCGGCTCTTCGTACCGTGGCAGCGAGGTGGCCTGCTGCTGGGCATTACGCACCTCCCGTGCCGCCTCGTCGAGCTGTTCCCGGGAGGCGGAGGCCGCGTTGGCCAGGGCTATGGCCTGGGACAGGTGCTGGCGGACCTTCTCTACCTCGAGCTGAGCTTCCTCCCTGGCCGCGGCCAGCGCCTGCCGGCGCTCGTCTTCGATGCCCGCCCAGGCAGCGCTGAGCCTCTGCTGGAGCTTGCGCGCGTCGTCGAGGGCGACGTCTGCTTCTTCCCTGGCCGCTCTGGCCGCCCGGCGTTCCTCCCGGATTCGGCCCAACAGGGCCTCCACCTCCACCTTGCGCGGATCCATTACCTCGCGGGCGGCGCGGGTGATTTCTCGGGGCAGGCCAAGGCGCGTGGCGATCGCAAGGGCGTTGCTACGGCCGGGCAGACCGATACTGAGCTTATAGGTTGGCGATAGCGTCTCGACGTCGAACTCGACGGACGCGTTCTGAAGTCCCGGCGTGAGGTGGGCGTAAGCCTTCAGTTCCGAGTAGTGCGTTGTCGCGATGACGGACGAACCTCTATCCAGTAAATTGGCCAGGATGGCCCTGGCTAATGCCGACCCTTCCGCAGGATCTGTACCCGCCCCCAGTTCGTCCAGAAGCACGAGTGATTCATCGTCCGCCTGCCTGAGAATGCCGACGATGTTGGTCATGTGGGAGGAGAACGTGGAAAGGCTCTGCTCGATGCTCTGCTCATCGCCGATGTCGGCGAAGATGCCCCCGAAGACGCGCACGCGCGAGCCCTCGTCGGCGGGAATATGGAGGCCGGCCTGGGCCATCGCTGTCAGCAGGCCCACGGTCTTCAAGGCGACCGTCTTGCCGCCGGTGTTGGGGCCGGTGATAACCAGCACGGAGAAATCGGGACCGAGCCAAATGTCGATCGGCACCACGTCGCCGCTGAGCAACGGGTGACGGGCCCGCTTTAGATCCACCCATGACTTGGCCTCACGTTTGCCTTCGCTCGCCAGGGCCGCGCGGTCCACGACGGCGGGCTCCTCGGCCAGGATCTCCCCGGCGTAGAGGGCCTTCGCCAGAGCAAGGTCTAGATCCGCTAGGGCGGCGACGTTCTCGCGGAGTTCCGGAGCCACGGCCGCCACGCCGGTTGACAGATCTTTCAGGATGCGCCGGACCTCTTTGTCTTCGTCCAGCAGGAGCTCGCGCCAGCGATTGTTCAGGTCGACGACCGCGAGAGGCTCGACATAAAGCGTGGCGCCGCTCGCGGAGCGGTCGTGGACCACGCCGCGCAGCTGGCCCCGGAAGTCGGACTTCACGGGCACGACGTATCGCCCCTCGCGCTGGGTAATGATGGCCTCCTGCAACGCTGGGCGGTAGGTGGCGGAAGAGACAATCTCGTTGAGCTTGTTGAGCAGGCGCTCGTGGGCGACGCGGACAGCGGTGCGGATGCGCTGCAAGGTTTCGCTCGCTTCGTCGACGACCTCGCCACGGGGTCCCAGACAGCGATTGATCTCCTTCTCTAGCTGGGAACAATCGGAAAGGCGGTCGCCGATTGCCGCCAACAAGGGCAGCTCATTGGCGAACTTGACCAGGGTCGCGCGGATGGCCCGCACGCTGGCCAGCGTGCTCTGGACGTCGAGGAGGTCGGACGATTCCAAGGCGCCACCAAGCGTTGCCCGCTGGACCGCGGTGCGGATGTCGCGCGCGCCCCGCAGGGAGAACGACCCCTTCATCTCGAGGAGTCGTCTGGCCTCGCTCGTATACGCCAGACGCAGGCGCACCTCGTCGATGTCCGAACTGGGAGACAGTCCGGCGATCAGCTCCTTGGTCGGCGAGTAGGAAACGTGCGCGGCTAGGTTTTGCAGTACTTTAGGGAATTCCAGTAGGTTAAGTGTTTTGGTGTTCACAACTCATGTATTATAGGTGATAAGGTCGGTCCAGAGAAAGTGCCGCGGCGGGCAGCAGGCCATCTCTGGGCATGATCGGCTCTCTGCCATCTTGCCATCCCAACGTCCGTCACCGCCTCAAGGCATCCATAAGCTGTCTGGCTTCGGCAACCGAGGAGACGACGATATTCAGGAGCAGGCCGCAGGGGGAGAGTTCGCGCTTGACATAAGCAATTTCGTCGTCGGTGAAGCTACCCCGGATTATCAGGGGTTTGGATGCCTGGATGCGGCGCAGCGTCGGCAGCAGCTCCGGGAGTCGCGGCGCGTTGTCGTCGTAGTTGATCTCGATGCAGCTGAGTTCCTCGATGCCGAGCATCTGCTCGACGGGCCAAATGGCCGTACCGTGCACGTGCATCACGCTGTAGGGGAGGCCGGCGGCGATGCGGCGATCGGCGGCGAGGAGGAAGCGCCGGTAGGTGTCGGGAGAGAACGACGCCGAGGCGTCCTCCTGAGTCAGGGCGATGCGGTCCGGGGCCCAAGCCCGGTAGAAGTGCACGGCATAGCCGCCGGCGAAGGGAGGGATGCGGTCGAGCTGCATACGGGCGACGGCCAGCCAGACGTCCGTCAGTTCGTCTATCATGCTCTGAACCTGCTCGGGATGGTCATAGAGGTCGTAGACCATCTCCACGTGGCCGCGGACGGCCGCCAGCAGGTCCGCGGGCCCGCGCATCAGCGTCGTGCCCACGGGGTGCCTGCCAGCCGCGAGGCGCACGAGGCTCTCCGTGAACTCAAGCAGTTTGGCCAGCCAGGCCTCGCCCTCGGGCAGGGGCAACTTCGGCCGTGCGTGCCAGTCGCTGATGATGGGCTCGACCCAGAAGCTCTCGCCCGAGTAGTAAACCGGACAGCCGAGGATGGCCTCGTTCCATGGTATGCCGAATAGCGGCGACGCCACCCAGAACGCGTCGTCGTCGGTGCTCTCGTGCAACTCATATAACCGTTCGTAATCGGGCATGAAAGACTGGACGTCGATGTGGCCGGGCAGCACGCGACCCGTGGGGATGGCGCTGGCGGCTGGGAACAGCTCGCCGGGATAGCGGCTGCCAATCCAGCACGTTCCGAGCGGTCGTGTCGCCGGGCCTCGTTCCCAGAAGGCGAGGTGGCGAGCTTTGATCTCGGCGACGTCTCTCATCGGCGCATCCTCCTTGGCCATTGCTAATCCGCCGGCAGGTTAGCATACTGTCGGCCGGAACGCAACTTGGCTTCTCGTCGACTGGAATTGCACCATAAGAGCATCGGCTTGAGCTTCGGGACGGCTGCCTGGTAGCCGTCATTCCCGCGACA
>JAJZQK010000422.1 GCA_021847625.1 Chloroflexota bacterium | reverse complement strand
TTCCCCACACGACGCTCTTCCGCGGGGACGCCGAGCGAGGATTACGGCGAACGACGGGTCCCCTCGCGCCTGGCCGAGGCAGGCTTCAGGCCCCGCCGTTCCCTCGAAGAAGGCCTCGGGGAGACGCTGCGCCACTTTCTTGGCGGGGCGGAAGGAAGGACCGGGCGATGAGGGTCGTCGTCACGGGAGCGAGCGGATTCATCGGCCGGCACGTCGTCGCCGCGCTCGTAGAGACGGGCGCGGAGGTCGTCGCCTTGTCGCGACGCCGGCCGGTAGCCGGGGTGGCGGAGTGGCACGCGGTGGACATCCTCGGCCCCGAGGCCCGAAAGGCAGCGGCCGGCGCCGAGGCCATTGTGCACCTCGCCGGCCTCTCGGACGCCTCGTTCTCGCGGGAGGACCCGTTTCGCTACAGCCAGGTGAATGCGCAGGGCACCGTCAACATGCTGGAGGCGGCCCGGGCCGCCGGCGCCTTCTTCGTGCTGGCCTCGTCGCAGCGCATCTATGAGCCGGGGCCGCTGGCGCTGGCGGAAGATGCGCCCAAACGCCCGGCCGACCCCTACGGGTTCTCCAAGCTGGCCGCCGAGCTATGGCTGCGAATGTACCGCGAGGTGTACGGCGTGCAGGCGGTGGCGTTGCGCTTCTTCTCGGTATTCGGGCCCGGTCAGGGGATGGCGAAAGGGACGAGCGGCGTCGTCTCCATCTTCCTGCGCCGGGCAATGGCCGGCGAGCCCCTGTGGGTGGACGGCGCCAAAAGGGGCGACTTCACCAACGTGAGCGATGTGGCCGGGGGCATCCTCGCCGCCCTGGAGCATCGGCACGATTGCCGGGAGGCCTACAACGTGGCTACCGGGATAGGGACGCCGCTGCCGGACCTGGCGCGCCTCGTGCTGGCCGTCACCCGCTCGTCTTCCCGAATCGAGGAGCGGGCCGAGACCGGCCCGGGCCGCGACTTGGTGGCCGACATCTCACTTGCCAGAAAGGACCTTGGCTACAGCCCGAAAGTGGCACTAGCCGTCGGGCTGGCCCGAACCTATGAGTGGTTATCAACCGTGTCCGAGGGTGCTGCTGAAAGCACGCCCGACGGCGACCCAACTGGCTGACAGACTGCGCCCGCCGCTCCCCGAGGGGCTGGAGCTGTACCTGGACATCGCCGACATATCGGAAGAGGGTTGGCTGGAGGCGATCCTCGGCCGCATTGCCGGTTACGAGCTGCCTGCCGACTTCGCCTGGGTGGTGGAGGGGCCCTTGCGCTCGCTGGACGGCGCGTTCTTCAACCCGGCGCGCGACGTGGAGGCGGACCGCGAGGTGCTGCGGCGCATCGTCGCCTGCGGCGAGCGGCTGGGCGCGCGGGCCGTCGTCATCCACTGCATCGCCCCCACGGCGAACGGCGGGGAGTTGACGAAGGCCAACAGAGAGCGGGTCATGGCGACGGCGGAACGTACGTTCACCTATTACGCGGACCTTTGCCAGCAGCACGGCCTGGTGCCGACGATAGAGAACGTGCCGCCGGTGGCGCGCATGCGCGAGTCGGCCTTCGTGCACTCGCTCATCGGCATGTCGCCCCAGGATATGGTCTACTTCACAGACCGCGTGCCCGGGCTGATGGCGGTCTGCGACACGTCGCACGCCCAACTTTACGTCAACGCGGCGACGGCAGAGGCAGCAGCCCAGCCGGCGGCGCTGGCGCCCATCGTCGCCTATCTGGCCGAGCTGCCGTCGGTAGGCTCCCTGGCCGAGTACATCGCCACGCTGGGCGCTCGCATTTTCGAGGCGCACGTCGCCAACGCCGCGGGCCTGTTGGACGAGGGTCTGCCCTATGATACGGGGGACGCCGACCTGGCGGCGGCCGTGCAGGCGCTCTCGGGCACGGCGTGCTACCTTGCCACCGAGCCCCTGGAACCGGAACCGGAGAAGGCGGAGCGCATGCGGGCGATGGCCAAGTGGCTGATGGCTCAGCGTGCGCGGTCCGATTGTGAGGGAAAGCAAGCGTGACCACGGAAGTCAACCAACCGAATCGCGGCCAGCCGACCGGGGAGACCCCAACCTTGGACTTTCACGAGTTGCTTGGCAGGCCACCGCTGCCGATAGACATCGCCGCGGTCGCCCGGCGGCTGGTAGGCAAACGAATCCTCGTCACGGGCGCCGGCGGGTCGATTGGCTCATGCCTGGTAGACCGAGTCTCGGGCTGGCAGCCGGCCGAGCTGGTGATGCTCGACAACTACGAGCACTCCCTGTATGATCTGCAGACGCGGCTGGGCAGACAGGCCCCACACGCGTACTATCTGGCCGACGTGCGCGACGGCGCGAAGATGCGGCGGCTCTTCGCCCGCCACCGGCCGGAAGTCGTCATTCATCTCGCCGCCTACAAGCACGTGCCGTTGGGCGAGGAGAACCCTTGCGAGACGACTGCTGTCAACGTTCTCGGCACGCTGAACGTGGTGCAGGCCGCGGCGGAGGCGGGCGTGGGGACGCTGGTCTACACATCCACCGATAAGGCCGTCTATCCCCCCAGCGTGTACGGGGCAACCAAGCGGGCGGTCGAGATTCTGTTGCGTGCCTACGAGGCGCAGATGGGCGGCCCGCGCTGCGTCGTCGTCCGCCTGGTCAACGCCGTGGGCGCCCAGGGCGGGGTGATCCGTGTCTTCGCCAGGCAGATCATGGCCGGGGAGCCGCTCACCTTGACGCACGAGGGCATGACCCGCTATTGGATGAGCATGGACGAAGCGGCGCAGATCGCGGCCCAGGCGGCGTGCGTCGACGACCCGGTACGGATGGTCGTGCCGGATGTCGGCCCGCCGGTGCGCCTCACAGCGGTTGCCCAGCGCATGCAGGAGCTGCTGCGACCCGAAGCCAAGCTGGCCGTCACGATCACCGGAATGCGCCCGGGCGAGAGGCTGGCCGAGAAACTGATCCGCGACGACGAGGCGTTGGTGGCGTGCTCCCATCCGGGGCTGCGCGTCGTCCAGGATCATGGCGGGCCGCGGCCGACGCTGGCGGAGACGTTAGAGGCTGTGGTCCAATTCGCCGGGCGCATAGATGAGGGCGACGACGAGGGGCTGCGCCGCGCCCTGTTCGATTTCGTAAGCGGCTGAGTAGTCGGACACAGCAGTCGCTATCCGGACGCTCGCTACCACGAGGGCCACGCAGCTTCCTGCCAACACTTCTGTCATCCCCGCGCAAGCGGGGATCCAGTGGCCAGCTGGCGCTGTTGTGCATCCGGCTCACCGTCATCCCCGCGCAAGCGGGGATCCAGTCCCGGGCATGGCAGGGAACCGGATGGATTCCCGCTTCCGCGGGAATGACGGCAGAACGGTAGCTGGACTGTACCACCAGCCGATCGTGCAGCGACGATAAGGCCGGATCATCTAGACGACGGAGGCACCGGTGAACGACACGAATCTGGCTCTGCTCGCCGTCTTCTTGGCGGCCTTCGTGGCTTCGGTGATCCTGGTGCCACTGGCAGGCCGCTTGGGCAGACGACTGGGGCTCGTGGACCACCCCCGGCGCGGGGAAGTGCAGCAGGTGGAGGTGCCGCGCACGGGGGGCTACGCGATGTTGGCCGCCTGCGCCGTGGGCGTTGCCCTGAGCGTGCTGCTGCTGCCCCGTTTTGCCGACGAATATCCCCGCCTAATCGGCCTCGCCCTGGGCGCCGTTCTGTTGCTGCCGCTGGCCGCCCTCGACGACTGGAAGCGTCTGCCACCCCTGCCGCAGTTCGCCTGGCAGATAGTGGTCGCCTTCGTGCCGATCTCATTCGGCATCGTCTTCGACGGCGTGGCCGGGCCGTTCGGGGGCATTCTGCTGTTGCCCGGGCTGTTGGTCGTGCCCATCACCCTCGTGTGGATCGTCGGCATGATCAACACGCTCAACCTCACCGACACGATGGACGGGCTGGCAGCAGGCGTTGCCACCATCGCCGCCTTCGTCCTCGCCGCCGTCAGCCTGCAGAACGGCCAGGTCAGCATCGCCTCGCTGCCTCTGGCCCTGGCGGGGGCGACGACCGGCTTTCTGATCTTCAACTTCCACCCCTCGCGAATCATCATGGGCAGCGCCGGGTCGCTCTTCTTGGGCTACATCCTGGCGGTGATGGCGATTATCGGCGGGGCGAAGATCGCCACGGCGGTGATGGTGCTCGGCTTGCCGATCCTCGACGTGGTCTGGGTAATCATCTCCCGCCTGGCGCGGGGTCGTTCCCCATTCAGCGGCGGCGACTCGGCGCATCTGCCTCATAGGTTGCTGGCGATGGGTCTCTCCCAGCGCGCCGTCGCCCTGATCCTC
>JAJZQK010000421.1 GCA_021847625.1 Chloroflexota bacterium | reverse complement strand
GCGATGGCGCCCAGGATGTGCAGGATGAAGCGGCCGACCGGGCCGGAGGTGTCGATGTTGTCGCGGAGCGAGACGAACTTGACCCCCGCGGCCTCGAACAGCGCCATGAGATCCAACAGGTCGCGTAGCGAGCGGCTGATCCGGTCGAGCTTGGTGACCAGCACCACGGCCACCCGGCCAGCCCGTACATCGGCCAAGAGCCGCTGGAGGGCCGGCCGCTCGGTGTCCTTGGCCGAAACGCCCTCATCGCGGTAGAGCTGGAGGGTCCAGCCCTGAGCCTGGCAGTGGGCGGTCAGGGCCTGCTCCTGGGTAGTCAGCGAGTCGCGCTCCACCTGCACGTCGGTCGAAACCCGCACATACCCCGCCACAAACCGGCCGCCGTCGGAACGCCTCACCGCTCCTCCCCCACTATGTCCTGTGCCGGCTGCGGCTCACGCAGCCGCTCCAAGTCAGCGCGCCGCACCAGGCGTACGGCTCGGTTAAGCTGGCTTGAAAATGTCGTCAGCCTGCCAGAACGGATGAGTTTGTAGAGCGTCGTGCGGCTTATTCCCAGAAATCGCGCCGCCTCGCGCACGTTGAGATAGTCGTCAGCCGACACGTGACACCTCCTCGGACGCGGAAAGTATACGCCGACGGCCCATAGGTGTCCAGCCGTGTTCACACGCGGTCTATGCCTCGTCCCGCCTCAGCGAACCCATCTCTTCACTGCCACTCCCACAGTATCTCCATTGAACGACCAGAGAGACAGATGTAAGATGGGTCCCATGACACCAGCTCCTGGAACAACGTCAATAAGAAAGCTGGACTCAGTGACCTTCGATACGCTGTTGAAGGAACAGGATCCGTTTGGAAGCACGGCCTGCAGGTTTGACCTGACCGGGGTCGAGCTGATCACGCCTTGCGGGCTGGTGCAATTGGCCGCTGCCTGTTATGCGCTCAGCAGCGAGGGGCGCCGTCCGATCATCGTTGTCAACGAGGACTCCGTGCGGACGTATCTGATGCGATCTGGCTTCGTGGCTGTCGTTGAACCGGTTGCCCAATTTACGCCACCCATACCCAGGATTGTATCCCACTTCTATGACCATCTCCGGGGGTCCAATCCCATGCTCATCGAGGTGACGCGGATTCAAACAGGCGCCGAACTTTCGGAGCTCTTGGACCGGATCGTCTCCGTCCTCCGTCACCGGCTCAAATATCGCAAGTATGACGCCTTCGACATCGCGACTGGGATTTCCGAAATCTGCCAGAATACCTTCGATCACAACGCCCATACATGTGGCTTTGTCGCGATGCAGGTGTACGGCCGCGGCATGAAGCGTTTCCTTGAGATCGGCGTCGCGGACTACGGTGATGGTCTAGCGACGACCCTGAGACGCAACCCCAAGAACGGAGCCGTCGCATCAGACTACGATGCGATTCGCTTAGCCACCGAACTCGGTACCTCGGAGCACGACGACCCGACGCGTGGTACCGGGCTGTACCACCTGCTGGAAATCGCGTACAAGCACGAAGGGTCGGTCCAGATTCGTTCCGGAGCAGCCAAGGTGCGATACCGGATGGACAAGAAACAGGGCTGGGGGTTCCGGGTGCCGGGCATGCCTGGTGTCCAGATTGCCCTCACGCTACCTACTAAGGCAGCGGCTTGACACGGCCTCTTTTAGGTGCTACACTGAAGAAGATGGAAAAACGACTGGCCCTCGCGGAGTACGGCAAGCACCTCTGGACGCGGGAGCGCGCCCGTGAGATCCGGTCGCGGCTCGAGGACATGCTCGAAGAACTGCATGCCGGCGACGTGATGGTAATCGATGCGCAGGGCGTGGAGGTATTCGACTACTCGTTCGCCAATGAACTGTTCGGGAAGACCCTTTTGAGCCTAGCGGCCGAACACCCAGGTCGGTTTCTCGTCGTCGAGAACCTCACTACCTATACACGCGAGAATCTGGCTAAAGCCTTGGAGAGCTTAGGGCTAGCGATCATCGAGCGAAAGGGGAGGAAACTGCACCTGCTGGGCAAAGTCCACCCGGCAGACCAGGAAACCTTCGACGCGATTGTGCGGGCGAAGGGACCGGTTACTGCCGGTGTGCTGACTGAGCAGCTTGGTGTCAATTTGACAGCCATGAACGAAAGGCTGGCGAAACTCGCGAGGCTGGCGTTGGTGCGGCGCGAGAAGGGAGCGTCACCGGCTGGACGGGAGCAATATCAGTATTCGGTCCTTGGGTAACCCTTATTTTTGGCGATTTCGTTCAGTACCAACACTGAACGTAGAGAATGGAGGCCAGACATGGTCGTCGACACGAAGCTGCGGGTTATGGTGCATTACCCGGCCGCTGAGGAGCCATTCAAGGATGACAGCGCCGACCGGAGTGAAACGATCGGCCAGTTCAAGCCACGCGTCTTGAACGCGTTCGGACTTGCTGAGGGAACGGCTCCGGAAGGCAGCATCGTCACCTACACGCTGTATCACCAGAAGACCCCGCTGGAGAATCCCAATCAGACGCTCGGGGACTTGGCGGGCGACCAGAAGATCCTTCAGCTAAAGCTGGTCCAGCAGATCACGCAGGGATAATGAGTGACGAACTGTCCGCGCTGAATCTGGAAGAGGACTTCGAGAAGGTCCTGACCGTTCCTGAGGCTTCCCGATGGAAGCTGGAGAAGGCAGGGCCTCTCGAGGTCTGGGCGACTATGACGCCTTCAAGCAATGCGGAGGAGTCGTTTCAGGCCCGCTTGCTCTGGCGGGTCTACCCCGACGAGCCGCCTTCGTTGAAGTTCCGCGATCCAGCGACCGGTCGTCTCGATCTGCCCAGTGCGTGGCCGCAGGTGCGTGGCTTTCGGCCTAACAGTCTTGATGCCTGTGTACCCTGGTGTCTTGATGGCATGAACCTCCACCCGGAGTGGAAGACAGACCCGCGCTATCGGTGGGACCCCCGCCGTAACGTCCTGCTCAAGGTGTTGCGCATCCTCCAAGACGAACTTGACGAACACTTCCAGGGCCGGTACCGATGAGCAACACCTTCTTCTCACCTATCCGGACTTGGTGCCTGCCCCAAGGTGCCCTACCGGAATCGTTACAGGAGATGGCCCGAGATGGGATCGGGGGCAATGAGGGGATCGCCCTCTGGCTCGGGCACCGTGTGCAAGGGCAGGCGGAGATCACCCACGTCGTCGGCCTGCGCGGGCCGGGTGTGATCAAGCGCCCGGACTTTCTCCGAATCGAACCCTGGCTGCTGAACGATGTAACCGACCTTGCAATTGACCTCGGCGTCGTGCTGGTTGGGCAGGTCCATACGCACGGACCGGGCTATGGCACGGACCTTTCTGTGACCGACCGAACATACGGGATCGCCGTTCCCTTCTACATATCGGTGGTCGCGCCCGACTACGGGCTCAGAGAGGGAATCAGCATAACCGACTGTGGCGTCCACGTCTTCGAGCCCGGTTTGGGCTACCGTCGATTGACCATCGCTGAGGTCGAGCGACAAGTGCAGATTGTGCTGGGTGTCCGTCCGCCGCTCTTGCTTGTCGGCGAGGAATAGGCATGGACGAGCATATTTACTACAGTCGGCCGGTGGCCACCGCCGCCAAGCTGGGCGACCTCGCAACGGACCGCCATCGCTTTGTTCACAAACGAGTGCTCGTGACTGGCGAGTCGACAGTACTGGCGACGAATAACGGCCGGGAGTGTCTGCTCAGTAGCCTTCGCCTGCTCATCCGCATCTGCCCCAACGTTTCGGTGGCATTGCCCGTTGATCGCGCCGAGCTGGTTGACGAATGCCACCAGGCGCTTGACCCCCTCACCTTCGGGCGCGCTCTTGAGTACCTCACCAGCATAGACGGCGCCACGGACTATGACGCGGTGCTGAGCATCGGTACGGCGGCGAGACCAGAATTACCGTGGACTGTCATAAACTCGAACGGGTGGCTGGCTCGTGTGTCGTCCGGCCCCACGAGCCTCTCTTCGGACTGCGAGCAGGACAACCCCATAGGCGCCCTGGCAGCCGCATCACTTGGGGTAGCAGACGTATTCAAGCGGCTCATTCGCTTGCGCCCGATCCGTGGCAAGTTACTCGACGGGTTGAGCTTCAGTTTGTACACGTACCAGTCCGGTGAGACTGATCCGGGTCCTCCATTGTGGCCGGCACTCACGCTCAGGGGCGATCTATTGATTGTGGGGGCCGGGGCCATCGGGAATGGCGTGCTGTACTTGCTCAGTAAACTGCCGCTCACCGGGCGTGCCTGGATCGTTGATGCGCAAGACTTCGGCCCTGAGAACTATGGCAC
>JAJZQK010000420.1 GCA_021847625.1 Chloroflexota bacterium | reverse complement strand
AACGCCGACCTCCTCAGCTGCATTCTGGCCCTCCGCTACGCCAACGGCCTGCGCGATCAGGTAGCGATCGGGGACGAGCTGGACCTCACCGTGGCCTGGCGCCTGGCCCGCTACACCGCCCGCGCCTTCGGCCTGCCCATCCCCATCAACCAACCCGGCGCGGGCGCCAACGCCTTCGCCCACGAGTCCGGCATCCATGCCGACGGCGCCCTCAAGGACCGCCAGAACTACGAATTGTACGATTGTGAGGTAATCGGCCGGGTGGGCGACCTCTGCGAACCAACCGGGCGGGTGATCACGACGGGCGAGTACGGAGGACAGGCCGGCCTACAGTACGTCTACAGCCGCCTCGGGATGGAGATCAACGGGGGGGCAGAGGCGCAGCGCCTCCTGGAGCTGGTCCAGTTCGCCACGATGCACACGCAACTGCCGCTGACCGACGACGAACTGCTCTTCATCGCCCGCTACCCCGAGCAGGTAGCCCGTCTCCTGTCCCTCGACGTCTAGCGCGCAAGATTGGTTGTCCGACCCGCAGGGGCGAGCGTACGTTCCATCGTCCCTGTGGGGGAAGGTGCAAGGGTGAGAGGCCGGCTCGCCGCCGGCAGGCGGCAGGCCACAAGGGCCTGCCCTACGCGTCCGCGGTAGGGCGCCGTTGCAGCCTGCCTGTAGGGCAGGGGCTTGCCCCCTGCCGCCCGCGCCCTGCAGGGCGCCTACGGGCGAGGACAAAAAGAGGAGGGTTCCCCGCAATGGGGAAACCCTCCTTCGTCGCTGCGCTGGCGGCACGCTGGCCGTCGATTCCTAGTACTTGCGGAAGTCGCCGGAGAACTGCTTGTCGGACTGCCTGGCGTTCGTCTGCCGGTCGGCCAGCTCAAAGCCCTCGTTGCGCTGCTTGGGGATCCGCACATTTACCGGCTCGGCGCTGCGCAACGCCTGGCGGGCCGTTGCCAGCCCCTCGTCCGAGGTCCGCACGGCCACCAGCACGCCGCCGCGCATCAGGCCGATGCTGAACATGCTCAGAGCCTCGGCGCCCAAGCCTAATGCCGCCGCCAAATCGGCGCTCACGTCGGCGCCGGCCTCACCCTTCAGGCCCAGCACGTCCGCTCCGGCCGCCGCCACGGGGCCAACATCCTCCAACGTTCCCACTTCCCGCAGCGAGACCGGCAGGGCCGCGCCTTCCGCCCCCTCGCCCGCCCGGACGAGCACGCCGATGGCCGACGCGGAATAGCCGCTGGCCGCCAGCACGGCCAACCCCTCCTCTGCCAGTTGGGGATCGTTGAACAACTTATATGCCGTCTTCACCTCAAGGCCTCCTCGTTGCTACTCTATGTCCCAAGCCCCCAGGTAGCCTATCGGCGGGGGCCACTTGACGCCAAACAATGCGCGAATAAGCAGTCATCAAGAGATCAGCGGAACCAACCCCTCAGCGTCGACAGCGTCGAGCTGAACGACGCCACCGCCCGCCAGGGCTTGCGCACTTGCCGCCGCAACGCGTAAGCAAGGCCGTATACACCATTCGCCTTCCGGCGCCTCACATGTACGTGTCTAGGATAAGGCATCTCACCATCAGTTCCTTTCTGTGCCAGTATTCTATCACTACCGGGGGCAAAAATGAATAGCTGCGAAGCCGCGAGGACCGGCTTGCAGGCGGTCACAGACGTGGGTTAGAATCACTGTCAGCAGATTGCCAAGTTGGGAGAACATCTTTGCTCGCCAGTGGCACAGTATACCTCGTCGGCGCGGGTCCCGGCGACCCGGGCCTGATCACCGTCCGCGGTCGCGAATACCTGGCCGCGGCCGACGTCGTCGTCTATGACCGCCTGGTCGACAAGCGCCTCCTTGGCCTTGCCAAGGCGGGCGCGAGGCTCGTCTACGTCGGCAAGGCCGCCAGTCACCACACCCTGGACCAGGACACGATCAACGAGCTTCTGGTGCGCGAGGCTCGCGCGGGCCATGCCGTCGTGCGCCTCAAGGGCGGCGACCCCTTCGTCTTCGGCCGTGGCGGCGAAGAGGCCGAAGCGCTCGTCGCCGCCGGCATCCCGTTCGTGCTCGTCCCCGGCGTGACCTCCGCCGTCGCCGTGCCCGCCTACGCCGGCATCCCGGTCACCCACCGCGACTGCGCCTCGTCCTTCGCCGTTATCACGGGCCACGAGGACCCCACCAAGGACGGCTCGCGCATCGCCTGGGATCGCCTCGCCGGGGCCACCGACACGCTCATCTTCCTGATGGGCGTCTCCAACCTGGCGGCAATCGTGGAGCAGCTCACCAGACACGGCCTCCCCACCGCTACCCCTGTCGCGCTCGTGCGCTACGGCACGACCCTCCAGCAGGAGACCCTGGTCGGTACCTTGGCCGACATCGTCGGCAAGGTCGCCGCCGCCGACTTCCGTCCCCCGGCGGTCGTCGTCGTCGGCGAGGTGGTGCGCCTGCGGGACGGCCTGCGCTGGTTTGACCGCCGCCCCCTCTGGGGACGGCGCGTGCTCGTCACCCGCTCGCGCGAACAGGCCAGCACCCTCGTCACCCTCTTGGAAGAGCAGGGGGCGCAGGTGTGGGAGCTGCCGACGATTCGCATCGTCGAGCCCGCCGATTTCGGGCCGGCCGAACGGGCGCTGGATAGTCTCGCCACCTACGATTGGGTGGTCTTTACGAGCGCCAACGGGGTCGAGCGGTCGATGCACTACCTGATGATGCGCGGCAAAGACGCCCGCGCCTTCGGGCGGGCGAAGATAGCGGCCATTGGCCCGGCCACAGCGGCGGCCCTCGCCGACTACGGCCTGCGGGCGGACTACGTGCCGACGGCATACGTGGCCGAAGCCCTCGCCGCCGGGCTGGTCGAACAGGGGGCCGGCGGCGGAACGGTGCTCCTCGCCCGGGCGGCCGCCGCGCGCGACGTGCTGCCGGAAAGCCTCCGCGCCGCGGGCGCCGAGGTCACTGCCGTGGCCGTCTACGACACAGCCGTGCCCGAGGTGGGCGACGACGAGGCGGCCAGGCTGCTCCGCGAGGGGAAGATCGACTTCGTCACCTTCACGAGCTCGTCCACGGTGCGCAACTTCCACCGCATGTTCGGCGGCGACCTCGGCGGCCTGCTCGCCACCACGCGGGTGGCCTGCATCGGCCCCATCACCGCGCGGACGGCGCGCGAGCTGGGCCTGCGGGTGGACGTCGAGGCCCAACACTACACGATACCGGGCCTCGTCGCCGGCATCGTCGAGCACGTCCCCGGCACGCCGGCCGGTCCGGCGGGCGCCGGCAAAGGGCCCTGACCTCGCCCCGTTGACGAAACGCACCCGATCTTCCATCATGGTACTCGCGCCGATGCCAAGACCCTTGTTGCGACCTGCGGCGGACGCCCGCCGCCTCGGCCCCCGGCTCAAGGAGGATGCAGATGACTCTCTCGGATAAGATCGCCAATCGCACCGCACAGCGCGAGCTACGGCACAGGCCCCGCCGCCTGCGCCAGTCGGAGGCCCTGCGCCGCATGGTCCGCGAGACCGCCCTGGCGGCGGACGACCTCGTCTACCCGCTCTTCGTGACCCACGAGCGCGGCACGCGGCGCGAGATTCCCTCCATGCCCGGCAACTATCAGTGGTCGCCGGACCTCCTCGGGCCGGAGGTGGAAGAGATCGCGAGCCTGGGCATCCCGGCCGTCCTCCTCTTCGGCCTGCCCGCCTACAAGGATGAGGTGGCCTCGGAGGCCTACGCCGCGGAGGGAGTCGTCCAGCAGGCGATCCGCGCCATCAAGGCAGCCGTGCCCGAGATGCTGGTCATCACCGACGTCTGCCTCTGCGAATACACCAGCCACGGCCACTGTGGCATCGTCCACGATGGTAAGGTGGAGAACGACCCTACGCTGACCTATCTGGCCCGGACGGCCGTCAGCCACGCCGAGGCGGGGGCCGATATCGTCGCCCCCTCGGATATGATGGACGGGCGGGTCGGGGCCATCCGGGAGGAGCTCGACGCCGAGGGCTTCACCAACGTGCCGATCATGTCCTACGCGGCCAAGTACGCCTCCGCCTTCTACGGCCCCTTCCGGGAGGCGGCCGATTCGGCACCCCAGTTCGGCGACCGCCGCTCCTACCAGATGGACCCGCCCAATGCGCGCGAGGCGCTGCGCGAGGTCGCCCTCGACGTGGAGGAGGGGGCCGATATCGTGATCGTGAAGCCCGCCCTGTCCTACCTGGACGTCATCGCCCGTGTGCGCGATAGGTTCGACGTGCCCGTCGCCGCCTACAACGTGAGCGGCGAGTTCGCCATGGTCAAGGCCGCCGCCGCCAAGGGGTGGCTCGACGAG
>JAJZQK010000419.1 GCA_021847625.1 Chloroflexota bacterium | reverse complement strand
GATTCGGGTTGCCACCGAGGGCGGCAGCGGCTACGAGGTGGCGCCCATCGGCGAGTACCTGGTGCCGGCCGTCGTGGAGCAGGATAGGGTATGAGGCAGACGATGGTAAGCGTGACGGGGCGCGAGGAACTGTCCGGGGGCATCCACCTGCTGCGCCTGGACAGCCCCTGGCTGGCGGGCGCGGCGCGGCCCGGGCAGTTCGTGGAGATCCGTTGCGGCGACGGTTCGGACCCGCTGCTGCGCCGGCCGCTGAGCGTTCATCGGGCGCGGGGCACCCACGCCCAGACGCCGAGCCTGCTGGCGCCGGGAGAGGTGGACCTCCTCTTCAAGGCCGTCGGGCGCGGTACCGAGTGGCTGGCCAAGCGCAGGTCGGGCGATCAGCTCGACCTTTTTGGTCCCTTGGGCCGTGGCTTCTCGGTTCTGCCGACGAGCCGGCGTCTCCTGCTTGTGGCGGGAGGGGTTGGCGTTGCCCCGCTCGTGATGCTCGCCGACGAAGCGCTGGCGCAGGGTCTGAGCGTGACGCTCGCCCTCGGCGCCCGCATGGCCGACGAGGTGTATCCCGCCCGCCTGCTTCCCGACGAGGTCGAGTACCTCGTGGCCACGGAGGACGGTTCCCTCGGCCAGAAGGGTCTGGTGACCGATCTCCTGGGGGGCGTTCTGGATTGGGCGGACCAGGTGTTCACCTGCGGGCCGATGGCCATGCTACGTGCGCTCAAAGGCCTGCCCCGACGGTTCGGCGCGAGCCCCGTCCAAGCTTCCCTGGAGGCCCACATGGGCTGCGGGCTCGGGGCGTGTTATGGTTGCGTAGTCGATACGCGAGAGGGCCCGAAGCGGGTTTGCCAGGACGGGCCGGTATTCGATCTTGACGAGCTCGTCTCTTGAGGAAGGAAGGTGCGTTGAACCTGGCGGTAGAACTTGCGCCGACTCACAAGCGGGGGCTTCAGCTCCGTAACCCCGTCATGACGGCCTCGGGCACCTTCGGGTATGGTACCGAGTACGCGCGCCTCGTCGACGTGCAGCGTCTGGGCGCCGTCGTCTGCAAGGGGACGACCCTGCACGCCCGCGGCGGCAACCCGCAGCCGCGCCTGGTGGAGACGCCAAGCGGACTGCTGAACAGCATCGGCCTGCAGAACATCGGCGTGCAGGCGCTGATCCGCCAGAAGGCGCCGATATGGGCAGGATGGGATGTGCCGGTCGTCGTGAATATCGCCGGGGA
This sequence comes from Chloroflexota bacterium, assembly GCA_021847625.1. The sequence goes on along the minus strand of JAJZQK010000419.1, from coordinate 3,080 downwards.
GACGGTGGACGAGTTTGCCCAACTCGCGGAACTGCTGACCGGCGTGCCGGGCGTGGCCGGGCTGGAGGCCAACATCTCCTGCCCCAACGTGGACGGCGGCTACGTCGCCTTCGGTGCGAGGGCGGAGACGGCGGCGGAGGTGACGCGAGCCGTGGCGAGGGCGACCGACCTGCCGTTTCTGGTGAAGCTCAGCCCCAATGCCCCCGATATTGTGGAAGTAGCCTTGGCGGTGGAGCAGGCGGGGGCGCATGCCCTGTCGCTGATCAACACCATCGTCGGCATGGCCATAGATGTCAAGGCGCGCCGGCCGACGTTTGCCCGCACGACGGCCGGCCTGTCGGGTCCCGCCGTCAAGCCCATCGCTCTACGCATGGTCTACGAGGTGGCCCAGGTCGTGCATGTACCGCTGGTTGGGATCGGCGGCATCGCCACGGCGGGGGATGCCCTGGAGTTCCTGATGGCCGGGGCCACGGCGGTGCAAGTCGGCACGGCCAGTTTCGCCAACCCGCGGGCAACCATAGACGTACTCGAGGGTCTGGAAACATTCCTCATTCGTGAGGGTTTGAGCGACATACACGAAGTGATTGGCGTGGCGCTGCCCGGGGGTGGCCCCGCATAGGGGTTTGCCCTGGCCCGGGCGCGGCAACCGCCACTAGATAGGAATTGGTACTGTGCCGGAACTTGATCAGGAGAGGCAGAGGATAGCCAAGGAGTACGCCCGCCTCGGCCGGCGCCTGCTTGTGGTGAACATGGTGCTGACGTTCGCCTTTCTGGTAGCGGCGGTCGTAGTCAAGCCCGTTCGTCTCATCGACGCCTGGCTCGGGCCAGGGGCGAACTACTTGGTCACCGTTGGCGTTTACTTCTTGCTGCTGGTCGTCGCCTACGGCCTTCTGACCCTCCCGATGTCCTACTACCGGGGCTACGTGCTGCCCCATCGCTTCGATCTTTCCACGCAGACCTTCGGCGCCTGGGTGAAGGACACGGCCAAGGGTGGCGGCCTCAGCCTCGCTCTGGGCCTGGCGATGGTGGAGGTGCTGTATCTGCTGTTGCAGAACTTCCCGACCTCCTGGTGGTTGATCGCGGCGGCGTTCATGCTCGTGTTCTCGGTGCTGATGACGAACCTCGCGCCTATCCTCATCTTGCCGTTGTTCTACCGGCTTCAACCGTTGGCCGACGTCGAACTGGCGAGGCGGCTCGAGGACCTGGCGGCACGGGCCGGCGCCCGCGTGCGAGGGGTCTACGTGATGGACATGAGTCGGCGCACGAAGGCGGCGAATGCTGCCCTGATGGGGCTGGGGAACACGCGACGCATTGTCCTGGGCGACACGCTCCTCGACGACTACAGCCCGGACGAAATCGAGGTCGTGCTGGCGCACGAGCTCGGGCACCATGCCCACAACGACATTGTGAAGAGCATCGCCCTGGAGACGGTGACCGCGCTGGTGTCGCTATGGCTGGCTAATCTCGTCCTGGTCTGGAGCATTTCCGCCCTTGGCTTGGCCGGCATCGCCGACCCCGCCGGCCTGCCGCTGTTTGGCCTGGTGATGGGCGCGGTCGGGTTCCTGGAGATGCCGCTGACGAACGGCTTCAGCCGGGCCCTGGAGACCGACGCCGACCGCTACGCCCTGCAGATGACCGGCAAGGTCGACGCCTTCGTAGCGGCGATGACGCGGCTGGCCAACCAGAATCTGTCCGTGGCCTTCCCGCCGCGCTGGGTAGAGGTTCTCCTCTACGATCACCCGGCCATCGGCCGGCGCCTCAACCTGGCCAGCACCTTCGCCCGTAGCTAGCCCACAGTATGACCCGCACGCTCCGGCCTGGGGGTCACTCCCTGCGCCGGGGCGTGCGGGTCAGTTTGTATCCTCCGCCCCCGAATCTCCTAGTCACGAAACGCTTCCAGACTGGTATACTATCCACTTGACAAGCCCTCACGGGCGCAACTGGCCCCTATTGTGGGGGCGAAGGCAGGCATCGCCGAGGATAGACTGACATGAAGCGACTCGTATTGCTCGCGGGTCTCGCGGTATTGGCGTACTTTATCTTCTCGCTGGCGGGGTTGGCTCTGCAGAGCTACCGCCTAGCCGAGAGGTCCGCGGCTGCCCAGAAAGACATCACCCGCCTGGAAGCGGAAAGCAAGGACCTGCAGGCCGAGGTGGCGCGGCTGAAGACGGACCAGGCCGTGGAGAGTCTTGTCCGGGCCCAGCTGGGGTACACCAAGGATGGCGAGACGGCCGTCGTGGTGGATTTCGGCCCCGGGGGACCTCCCAAGACCGTCCCCACCCCTACCCCCACTCCCGTGCCGAACTGGAGCCGCTGGCGAGACGCCCTCTTCGGCCCCTGATATAGTTCCCTCTCCCGTTGCTGTACCGGTGGTGGGAACGGCGATTGGATCCCCGCTTTCGCGGGGATGACACGGGTCCCGGGATGACAGGAGCCCCGGCAACGCCGAGGGCATGCGGGGCAGGGCCCCGCCCCGGGGGCTCTTGCCCACTGGCACGGAATTTGCCTCTTTCCTCTTAGGTACTGCCGACGATGGCAGTGGCCAAACAAACGCTCTCCAGATTCGTCGCCCTGGAGTGGATGGGGGGAATCCCGTGACAAGAGTGCTGGTGGCATTGGGCGGCAACGCGATAAAGCAGCCTCGGGAGGCCGGGACGGAGGCCGAGCAGCTAGCGAACATCCGCCGCACGAGCGCGCAGATTGCCAGAATTGTCGCAGTGGGCAACGACGTCGTCGTCACGCACGGCAACGGCCCCCAGGTGGGCAACATACTCGTCCAGAATGAGCTCGCCCGCGACGTCATCCCGCCGATGCCTCTGGACGTCTGCGGCGCCCAGAGCCAAGGGCAGATCGGCTACCTGATGCAGCAGGCCCTTACGAGTGAGTTCCGCCGCCAGGGGATCGACCGCGAGGTGGTCACCGTCCTGACACAGACGGAGGTGGACCCGCTCGACTCCGCCCTCCGCAAACCGAGCAAGCCCGTCGGGCCGTTCAGGTCGGCGGATGAGGCCCGGGAAAGGATGAATCGGGGGGAGACCTGGGTGGAGGATGCCGGGCGAGGATGGCGACGGGTGGTGCCC
>JAJZQK010000418.1 GCA_021847625.1 Chloroflexota bacterium | reverse complement strand
CAACCGGCGCCACGTGCTCGCAGCCGGGTTCACACGTCCCTCATATCGCATGGGCAGGGGTCGGCACCTCGAGACATTGGGTGCGAGGCGGGCCGGTGCTGAATCACTCCTCACTGGAGAACGGCGGGAAGGTCTTGGTGCGTCGCCCATGGCGGGCCCGGTTCCGCTGCACGGGGCTTGGATGAGCAGCGGCGTTGGCGCCACCTGATTCTGAGAGGGGATTGGATCATGCCTGCAAGAGTTGCATTGGTCACCGGCGCTGCCGCCGGCATCGGCGCCGCTTGCGCGAAGCGGCTGGCCGAGGACGGTATGGCCGTCGGCGTGCTCGACCTCGACGCGGAGCGCTGCGGCGCCACGGTCGAGGTGATCAAGGACGCAGGTGGCGTGGCGATGGCCTTGGGCGCCGACGTCTCAAAGCGGGACCAGGTCCGCGCTGCGGTGGACCGGCTGCGTGCCGAATTCGGACCGGTTACCATCGTGATCAACAACGCCGGCGTCACCGAGTTCACGCCGTTCGAAGAGATCACAGACGAGCTGTGGGACTCTGTCTACGCGGTAAATGCGCGCGGTCCGATGATCGTCACCCAGGCGGTGCTTCCCGACATGAAGGCGGCGCGCTGGGGCCGCGTCGTCAACATTTCCTCCTCCAGCGCGCAGACCGGGGCGATCAACATGATTGCCTATTCCTCATCGAAGGGCGCCGTCATCGCCATGACCCGGTCAATGGCGCAGGAGTTCGGGCCTTATGGCATCACCGTCAACAACATCCCGCCGGGTTCGGTGATGGGCACGATCATGTCGGAAGCCAACCGCGAACGATTCCAGATTCCGATGGAGACTCTGACGAGACTCATCCCCGTGGGCCGCACGGGCGAGGTGACCGACATCGCCAACGCGTGCGCCTATCTGTGCTCCGAAGGGGCGGGCTATGTCACGGGCCAGACTATCGGCGTCAACGGCGGACGAGTGGTGACCTGATCCGTATCTGGTGAGAGCGATCAAGGAAAACGGCTGCGTCGCCGTTGACCGGGTATTCCGGCTGGCGTTGTTGGTACAGTGACGGACGAGTCGCTGGGCGCGCGCGCGGGTGCACGAGCCTCGACCCCTCACCGCTTGGTATCAATGGGGCACGCCACGGACAGGATGGCGTTTCGCGACTGGTGTTCCTCGCGAAGTCGTTTCCGTCCGACTCAGGGGAGGCCGTGCGCGGCTCGGCAGCCCGTAGGGTGAACGTCGCCGTGGCGATACAATGGGACCAGAGGACGGAAAGCTTCGCGGTGAATCGGACGATGCCGCTCCGTCCGGGTGATCCCCAATGGGAAAGGAGGCGACGGCATGCCAGAACTGACGCAAGAAATGAAGGACATGATCGCAAGCCAGCAGTGCTTCGTCGGTACTGTGAGCAAAGACGGCATCCCCAATGTGGCCCCGAAGAGGTCGACGAGGGTGCTGGATGACTCGACGCTGATCTTCAACGAAGGCACCGGTGGCACCACGTATCAGAACATCCTGGACGGTTCGAAGGTCTCGGTCGCCGTAGTGGACAGGGAGGCACTCGACGGCTACCGGTTTCTGTGCCGAGCCGAGTTTCAGACGAGCGGCGAGCTCTTCGAACAAGCCAAGGAACTGTCGTTGAAGACGATCGGCCGTGCGCCTCACGGCGTGGTGCTGCTCCATATCGAGGAAATCCACTCCCTCAAGCCCGGGCCCGGAGCCGGCAAGAAAATCGCCTGAGTCACAAGAACGGTGCCCAGGTCGCTGAAGCGCCGACGCGGCTCACCGTTGCGTGAGCTCGAGAGCCACATGCAGCGGGTCGTGTCCGACAGTGATGTCGATCGACCGTGTGAAGGCGTCGATGGGGTTCACGCCTGTGAGCACGTAGTGCCCGGCCGGGGGAAGTTGGAAGGTGAAGCGTCCGTCGGAGTCCGCGCGGCCGTGGTCCCAGTGCGCTCCGTCAGCGCCCGTGACCGACACGACCGCCCCCAGCATAGGTGAGCCGTGTTCGACGACGACCCCGCTGAGCGTCAGTCGGTCAGACAGGCGGATCGTCGGGAGGTTCACCGGATCCCCAAGAATCGTGATCTGCGCGTCAGGCGCCCATCCCGGTGCGCGACTGACGACGAGGTAGCGACCCGTCTCGGGTACAGCAACATCGAACTCGCCCGTCTCATTGGCGCGACTCCAGTCGATCGGCTCTCCGTCGAGCAGAGACACGCACACGATCGCATGTTCGACCGGGACACCCAGACCGTCCAGCACGAACCCGCGGGCGACCAGTTCATGCCCCCGCCCGGGTCCTCGGACCTCGTCCAGAGAACCGGCTGTCGTGTCGCGAACAACGGCATGACGGCCGGGGATCGCCAGGGCGAACGCACCACCGGCGATCGCAGCCATGGAAGCGAGGACGAACACGTGCTGGAACGCGAGGAGGGAAGGCAGGGCTGTTCCGCCGATCATGACCGTGGTCGTGGTGAGGATCGCGGCGACGGCGGCGCTCGAGGTGGAAGTGCCTATGCTGCGCACAACGGAGTTGAAGCCGTTCGCCGCCGCGGTCTCGGTGATCGGGACCGAGCGCATGATGAGCACGGGGATGGCCGCGAAGACGAGTGCGAGGCCCGCGGCTACGAACGTCGCGCCGAGGATGACTTGCCACTCCGAGTGAACGAGGAAGATGCGGACGAGGTACGCGACCGCGAGTATCGCCGCGCCGACGAAGAGCGTGACCGTGCCTCCGAACCCGCGCGTGATGGCCGCGGAAGCGGGGGCGAGCAGCACCATGATGAGCGCGACCGGCAGCAACGCTATCCCGGCCTGCATGGCGCTGAGGCCGAACCCGTATCCCGTGGCATGGGGATACTGCAGGAACTGTGTGGTGGTCAGCATGTTGGCGTAGTAGGCGAACGAGACGAGGAAGGAGGAGATGTTGGTCATGAGCACGGGTCGATGGACCGTTGTACGCAGGTCGACCAAGGGCTGGCCGACCCGCAGCTGCCACGGTATCCACGTCGAGAAGAACAGTCCCGTCACGATGAAGGTCCCCACGGTCTTGTGGCTCGTCCAGCCCCATTGACCGCCCTTGGTAATCCCCAGAAGGAGGGCGATCAGCGCCGCGGAAAGCAGGAGAGCGCCGAGTAGGTCGAACCGTCCACCGGTGCGCACGGGGGACTCGGGGACGACGGTCCTCACGGCGACGAGCATCAGGCAAGCCATGGCAGCTGAGATCCAGAACACCACGTGGAAACCGAAGTGGCCGAAGATCGCCCCGGACAGCGGCAACCCGAGCGCGCCGCCGATCCCGATCGTGCCACTCATCAGCGCCACGGCCGCAGCGAGCCTCTCCCGCGGCAGTTTGTCGCGCATGATGCTTATGGCGACGGGGGTCAGCGCAAACCCACAGCCCTGCAGTGCACGCGCCGCGATCAGCAGCGGCAACGATGCGCCCAGCGCACCAAGGACCGAACCTACCAGGACCGCCCCGAGGGCGACCATCATCATGCGACGCTTGCCCAACATGTCCGCTAGTCTCGAAATGCTCGGCGTCGCGACCGCCCCAGTGAGCAGGGCGACCGTGATCAGCCAGGACGCGTCGTCGAGGGAAACGTTGAGCAGCCTGGGGAAGTACGGGATCAGCGGGATCATGAGCGTCTGCATCAGCGCCACGGTCAAACCGGCCATGGCAAGCACCGCGATAATGACACCGGCCGGCCGGGCTCTTGTGCTGTCGCTCATGGGTGCTCCCGCTGTGATGTGAATCCTCATTCAAGGTTGAATGAGGATTCACGCTGCCAAATTGGGCGGACGCGACGAACCGTGGGAGCCAGCCGTCTGTCGGCGGAGCGGGCCTCACCGCAGAGCGCCATGAGACGCAGACCAGAACGGAACCTCTTGAGTAGTCTGGAGGATGCACTGCGGGCGGACAATGCCCCGGAGAGCAGTCACGGGCTTGACGTGGTGAGTAGTTGTGGGGTGACTCACTGGGCAGTAGAGGCGACTACCCGATACGCATGGCCATGCCCGACGGCGTGCTCCCCCTCAACGCTCCGAAACACCCGGACCGGTTGGCGCAGATGTCCGGTTCACGAAGGCGCGCTATGAGATGACGAAGATCGTTCAACCTCTACGGACGACCTCCCCTCTCAAAGGCAGAAGCGCCGCTTCGGGATGTCACCCCTCGAGATGGCTCTGACCTTGGCGAGCGCATCTGCGGCATTTTCTCCAAAGGCGTCGGCGCCAATACTGTCGCACCACTCCTGAGTTACTCCCCAGCCTCCTACGATATGAATGACATCGTCTCTGATCCCGGCTG
>JAJZQK010000417.1 GCA_021847625.1 Chloroflexota bacterium | reverse complement strand
TACCAGGCCTGCGGGCAGAAGGCGAAGGCACCGATCTCCGAGGGCGACAGGGTCCAGAGGGATCGGGAACAAGCTCGCCGTGGACCTGCTCAGCGCGTGCGTTAGTAGTCGAATCGGGCAAACCAGCCGCTTGTGTCGGCATGGAAAGATCCCTCCTCGGAAGTGGTCTTAGCGCTAACGTTCGATAGGTGACAGCAGTGCTCGCCACAACTGAAGATCAGGATTCCTAGCTCATATGGACTACGATCGCTGCTACTTCAGATGCTCACCGCGCCGCAGCCTTTCCAGCTTCTCCATCACCCTTTTCCTGGCTCGGGCAGTGGCCTCCCTATCCACGGTAGCGCTTATAAGACTATCACCCTCCAACTCTACCTGAAGCCACGTACCTTCTCTCGCCCCTCGCGGCAACTGTTTGCGCGGTACGTTCAGCAGCCGCTCATCCTCGCCGACAAGCACCACTGCCCATCCGTTTTCGAATCTGTCGATTACTGCCGCTTGTTTCATCTCGCCACCACGAATGTTGTCTCCTTCGTCACCGTCTTGCCGTCTTTGGTAGCAGTCACCACGATCCGCCAGGTGCCCTCAGTGGTCTGTGCCCCCACGCTCCATGTCCACGAGACATTGCCGGCGGCATCAGCCTCCTTCGGCTCCAACCCCTGTGCCTTGCTCGGACCCGACTTGTAGTGGACGGCGATCGTGGATCTAGCACCTGGAGCCGTCTTTGCTGTGAGTGTAGCCCTGGCCCCGGGCTTTACCGGCGAAGTCACAGCCACGATGTCCAAAGCGAGTTCTGCACTTGGCACCGGTACCACCGTGACTGCAGGTATCGCTGGGGTTGGCATCGTTGTGGGCTGTGGTGCAGGCGTTACTGGAGCAGGAGGCACGGCTGCGGGTGGTGCGCGTGGTTGGGCCTGCTTACTGGTCGCTACGGGATAACCAATGCCATCTGTAGTCACTACTACCGTCCCGTGCGTATCAGTGCCGTAAATCCTTGCTCCTATGTTCGCAAGTGCCGCCAGCGTCTCGGGATGGGGATGACCATAGGTGTTGCCTATCCCGGCACTGTAAACGGCTATCTCTGGCCTGACCAACCCAAGGAATTCGGGGCTTGACGCCGTCCTACTGCCGTGGTGGCCGACCTTCAGGATAGTTGCGCCCACGGGGACCGAGCTGCGCAGCACGCTGGCTTCGGCCTCTTGCTCGGCATCACCGGTGAAGAGAAAGGTGACTTGGCCATGCACCATGCGCAGCACGACGGACTGGTTGTTCAGGTTGCTGCCCGTTGCACTCGTTGGATGGAGCACTCCGAAGGAGAGATCACCAAGCTGTAGCCGGTCACCACGTCTTACCTCACGATACTTTGCCTTGGCTGCCGCTATGGCATCAAGGAAGCGCTCATAGGTCTTGGTCGTATGGGGCTGACCATTAGTCACTACCTCGGCTACTGGGATCGCCTGCAACACCTCCACCAGGCCACCGATATGGTCGGAGTGAGGATGAGTGGCTACGACCACGTCAAGCTGCTGCACGCCTTTACTGCGGAGATACTCAACGGCTCCTGATCCGGCTTCGCCGCCGTCTATCAGCATTGCTTTGCTACCAGGAGCAAGGATGAGAATCGCATCACCCTGGCCAACATCGATGAAATGGACTTCCACCGAGCCGGAAGAAGCAACCGATGCCTGCTGGGGAGAGGGTGATGCACTGGCTGCGAGTGGTGGGGCTTGGGTAGACGGGACGATAGGAATAGGCGAGGCCGCCTTGACCGGCGCCGGTGCAGCTGGCGTCTTGGTTATCGTCGGCGGTGCTATGGGCTGGGTCGGTGTTGATGCTGCAGTTAGCGGTGTCAGCTGCGGTGATGCGATCGGACTCGGAAGCGTTTCAGAAACGCAGCCGCCGATGCTTAGCAGTAGACACAGCACGAGAAGGCTGGGAATAATGCGGTTAAGTCGTTTCATTGCGCTTACCCCCCTGTACGCTGTTGCTCCACGCCTCGGTCGGCGAAGATCTTCTCTATCCTTTCCAAGCACTCCAATACCTGGTCTGGTCGCGTGTCTGGTTCCTCTGGTTTTGTGAAGAACGCTGCTTTCTTTCGCCGCCACGATCCTCTAGAGCCCGGCCGCTATCAGCACTGAAGCAAAGCCAGGGTGAGATCCCCAGACCCTATAGGCGGAACCATGGAGATTCCACCGTGGCTTTCGTTTAGAAACACTGACGCCGCGCCCTTGGGGCGTGGTAGGGTGGGCATCGCCGTACCCCACAGCAGTGACCGTCGTCATCGCCTATCGTACGCCGTCCCGCAAGTTGGTGATCCGACCAGCGTTGTGACGCTCCAAGAAGGCTTAGAGGCTTGCAGAGACCACAAACTAAGGAACGCGAGCGCCAGGGTCTTGTCCACACCGCGGGCGGCGACAAAACGTCGCAATCGCGGCCCGATTACGACAAACACGCCGACGAGGCGCAGGACACACGGAACCCGCAGCGGGCTGCGCCCACGCTGTTGCCGTGCTTGGCCATCTCGGGCACCTCTCACACACCAACTGGGCGCAGGGCGCGTCGACTCCTCGAACGCGCCGCTCTAATCGTCACCCAGGAGGGCGAGCGGGAGTTGTCGCACCAGAGAGTGCCCCAGATCGAATCGTAGGCCGTGCGCCAACTCCAGCCAGCGGAGGCCGAAGGCCGCATCCTCGACCCGGCGCAGGCTCACTTGCCGCTCCAAGCTGGCGGTCATTCGGGCTGATAAGCTCCGTATCCAGACACCGTTACCATCGTCCTCACAGTACCGGCGGCAGAGCCCGTCCACTTGTTCGACCGCGCGCAACTCCTCAAGTGCGACTGCGATAACAGCGCCGATCGTCTGGCGAGGCGATCGTTCCCGCGAGACCCGTCGATACCAGCGGACCGCCTCCTTCCAGCGCCTCGGCATACCATAGCTTTCGACGGCGAGCTCACGGAGCGCCCGCCACAGCCGCCCCTCCAGCAGATCTATCAGGCGCTCGCGCCGGTTTCCATCCGGAACGTTGACACCCATCTCCCACTGGCATACCGTGACGTCACTCCCCGCGCCGACCACCTGAGCGACTTCGGCCTGGGTCAAGCCATACTCGTGTCTGAACTCACGGAGCCGCCGGCCCAGATCGAGCAGGCGACTACGGAACCGTCGGACCTTGGGCCGCCCATCACCCTTCAATCCCCTATCCTCAGGCACAGGCACGGTAATGACGAGTTCCCGCACGAGTTCGGCGGGAACTTGGGTGTTAGCGAACGCATGGGCACGGATTCATTGCGCCCACCAAGGCGAACTTCGCCGGATAGGTCACGCTGCCCGCGGCGCGGCTGATCGTGACGGTACCGTCTTCCAACGGCTGGCGCAGCACCTCCAACCCCGCCTGTCCGAACTCCGGTAGCTCGTCAAGGAACAGCACGCCCCGGTGGGCCAGACTGATCTCGCCCGGGCGTGGCCACTTGCCGCCGCCGACGAGGCCCGCGTGGGATATGGTGTGGTGAGGCGAGCGAAACGGCCGCTGGCGAATCAGGGGAACATCCGCCGAAAGCATGCCCGCGACGCTGTAGATCCTGGTGACATCGAGCGCTTCCTGCGGTGTCAGGCGCGGCATGATCGACGGCACTGCCCGGGCGAGCAGCGTCTTACCTGCTCCGGGAGGACCCACCATTAGAAGGTTATGCCCACCTGCCGCGGCCACCTCCAGCGCCCGCTTGACGTGCTCTTGGCCCTTGATGAAGGCGAAGTCGATCGGATAGGTCGCCTCTGCTTCCAGGTCCACCGGCAACGGGCAGTAGGGCGGAATCGCCGTCTCACCCCGCAGGTGACTGACAAGGCCGGCCAACGAGGCAACAGGGATGATGCGAATTTCCTCGACCAGGGAGGCCTCCGCCGCGTCGGCGGCGGGCACGAACACCGTCTCAATGCCCCGTTCCCTGGCCACGGAGACCATGGGCAGAATGCCGGCCGTGTGGCGCACTGTACCATCCAGGGATAGCTCTCCTAGGAAAAGGGTGGCTTCACCAACCATGGGGATCTGCTGGGAGGCGACGAGGATGCCCACCGCGATGGGCAGATCATACGATGGGCCTTCCTTCTTGATGTCCGCCGGGGCCAGATTGACGGTGATCCTCGTGGTGGGGAAACGGCAGCCGGAGTTCTTGATGGCCGCCCGCACCCGTTCTCGCGACTCTTGCACCGCCGCGTCCGGCAGGCCGACGATGGTGAAAGCGGGCAGCCCCTGGGCGATGTCGACCTCGACCTCGACAAGCGCCCCTTCCAGGCCTACCACCGCGCACGTCAG
>JAJZQK010000416.1 GCA_021847625.1 Chloroflexota bacterium | reverse complement strand
TCACGGGTGGGATTGGAGGAGGATCCATACAAGCAACGGCACGCTCGGCCATGCGGATGAGGGAACGGCTGCATAACGTGGGCCTTGTCTCTCGGTGACAGCCGCCGGGTTCCGTCATTCCCGCGGAAGCGGGAATCCATCCCGTAGCCTGCCATATCAGGAAGTGGATCCCCGCTTCCGCGGGGATGACGCCAAACGGCCCCAGCATCCGCGTCTCATTGCGAGTGGATCCCCGCTTCCGCGGGGATGACAGGGGCAGCTGCAAGGTGACGGCCATGCACCTTGGCTGAGGACAGCAGCCGGCCAACATGGGCGGTGATCCGCCGTCGCCACAGTACATGCGGCCGCCGCAAATCCGTCCGACTCGGCACCCGCGCCTAGCCAATCTCCTGTCGCAGGGTCGCTAGGGCTTCCCGCAGGCGCAGAAGATCGGCGTCCACCGCTTCCTTGCGCTCATGCTCGGACCTGACGAACCTGACGTAAGGGTCGGTCGCCTCACGCAGGCGCTCGCGCGTGCGTGCCAGCGCCTTCTGCGATTCCTCGGCCACCGAACGAGAGAGCTGGTCGCGCAACGACTCGACCTTGCGGCGGAACTCGTCCTTGGCCTGCCGCCGCTTCAGAGGAAGGATGAACAGGCCAAGGCCCGCCACCAGGCTGGCCGCGAGGATGCCCGTGACGTCGACGGCCGCGGTGGTCGCCAGGGCCACGACGACGGCGCCGAGCCCCACGGCGCCCGCCTCGGCCACGGCCGTCTGCGCCATCGCCGTGCGCACGGAGACGGCCAGTTGCTTGGCCTCGCTCTCTCTGTCGTAACCATCCATCGTCTGCCGGGCCATCCGGGAAAAGTTGCGCATCATCTCCGCCCGCACGTCGACGAAGTCCCGGCCCATATCCCCGAGGGTGCGGCGGTCCGGACTCGCGAGCCGTCGGCGCTCCAGATAATCGGCCGTGTCCCGCCAGAGCCGCTGTTCACGGTCCACGAGCCAGTCGCTGATCTCGCGCACGGCATCCTCTGTCTCGCGGGCGGTGTCGGCAATGACCTTCCTCTCGAACTCCCCGCGTACCCGCTCCGCGCTGAACAGGTCGAAAGCCCGTCCCAGCCGCAGCGTTTCGTCGAAGAAGCGCTCTCCGCGGTCGCCCATCTTGTGCAGGACGAGCTCCAGCTCGCTCAACCGGTAACGGAGGTCACGCTCGACGTCTTCGGCATAGAGCTCGATCTGCCGCTCGAGCGCCCGCGCCGACTCGACGTCCTCACCCAGGAGAGCCAGCTGCGTCTGCACTTGGTTCCTGTACTCAATCAGGAGCAGTTCGGCGACGCCCAGTGGGCTGAGCAGCTTCAGCCGCAGGCGCTCCCGGTCGTCCAGCGTCTCCTGAACAAACCTCTCCAGGGGCTCGAAACGGCTGTCCCGCCACAGCACCTCCCGGTCCGAACCAGGAGGGAGGACCTTGGCCCGCTTGGCGACCCTGGACGAGACGGGGAACAGCTCGGGGGTCGAGCCGAGCAGGCTCTGGCTATGCTCGGCCACAAACGAAGTGACTTCCGAGAGCTCCCTCTCGCTCTGCAGGAGGTCGATCTTGTTGAGGACGATGATTATCTTCTTGCCCCAGCGCCTGATCTGTTCGAGAAAGGCGCGCTCGCTTTCGCTGAAGGGGCGCTCGACCGAGGTCACGAAGAGGACGAGGTCGCTGCGCGGGACAAAGCGCTCGGTAATCTCTTGATGCCGGCGAATGACGGCGTTGGCGCCGGGGGTGTCTACGACCGAGATATGGCGCAGCCACTCGATCGGCTGGCCCCGCTCGAGGAGGCCATCGGCCAGCCAGTTCTCATGGGGCTGAGCGGCGTAGCGAAGGACGTTGATAGCCGTCGTCGTGGGGGTGACCCCCTCCGGGACGACCTCGAGACCGACGAGGGCGTTGATGAAAGCGGACTTGCCGGAGTTAAATTCGCCGGCGACGACGAGCAGAAACAGACTGTCCAGATCGACAAGCGCCTGGCGAAGGCGGGCCGTATCGTCGGGTGACGCCGGCACCTGGGCCAGCGCCACCCGCAATTCGTCGAGGAAATGGCGTTCCCGAACCAGGAGCGCCTCGCGGTCCGGTTCAAGCACGTTCACCCCTCATCAGGTCGTAATCAGGACCCTTTGCCCAACTCCAGCTCGGCCGCCACCTGGGCGAGCTTCTCGGCCTCCGCCACGGTCAGGGTCCGCAGGGGCGAGCCGAGCACGTTGGTGGCGACGATGCCGTTCTGCATCAGGATGGTCTTCATCGCCCCCATGATCTGGGCGTTGAAGCAACCGCCCTGCGGCACTTGGGTGATCCGCTCCAAGGACATCAGGCGCTCCTGATGGCGAGCCGCCTCGGCCCAATCGCCACGCCTCGCCGCCTCGTAAACGGCGACGCAGGCGGCCGGGGCCACGTTGGCAAGGCTGGGAATCGAGCCATGGCCGCCGATGACCTGGCCGGCGTCGATCAAATAGCGCGTGCCAAGGAAGCAACGCAGATCGATACCCCGCGCCTTGGCGCCCACCGTCACCTGGCGGAACCAGTCGAGGTCGTTCTGGCTGTCCTTGAGGCCGATGATCGTCCCTTCCTCACCCAGCGTCAACGCCGTGCCAACGGCCGTCTTGACCTTCACCGTCTGCGGGATGTTGTAGAGAAGCAGCGGCAAGTCCACCTGAGCCCTGATTTCGCGGAAGTGCGCCAGTAGTTCATCCTGCGAATTCAGAAAGTAGTAGGGCGGCGTAGCCGCCAGGGCGTCGACGCCGGCCGCCTGCGCTACCTTGGCGTGTCGGATAGCAAGGCGCGTGCTGCAGTCGCCGACGTTCGCGACAACGGGCACGCGACCGTTCGTCGCCTCGACGGCCGCCTCGACGGCGATGCCGCGCTCGCGCTCGTCAAACGAGGCGAATTCACCCGTCGTGCCCATCACCCAGAGACCGTGGACGCCGTTAACGATCATGAAGTCGACGAGCTTCTTCATCGAGGCCGCGTCGACGGTCTCATCTTGATTCATCGGCGTCAGGATCGGCGGAACGATGCCGTGAAGGCTCGACCTATCGTTCGCGAGGTCGAATTTCTTTGCCATATACTCCCCCCTCTTTGGATGACTTGTTGAATTATAGCACAGGGTAAGAGGCGACCGCTGGTCACCATCTCTACCGTACGCCCCCAAGTTTGGGTCAGGGCGAACCCCGCCTGCAACCCGTCGCCAGTCCAGACAACGACTCCACCGGTTAGGGGCAGGACTGTCGAAGAGAACTGCCTGTGCCCCGGGCGACGACAGATCTCAGCACCTCCACAACCTCGGCGCTGACGGATGCCGGCAAACCGTCGACCTGGAAGGATGCGTCGCAGGAGATGCCGTCGACGGCCCCCGCCCGCACGGACGCCTCGATCATCCGCAGCTCGGCCTCCCTGTCGTGCAAGAGACGATCTTCACCGAGAGCCATGGCCAGGCAGGTGATGATGCCATAGGTGGCCCAGTTGGAGACAGCCCCGACCACGGCGATATCCGCTTCGTCGACGCTCGCGATTCCCCCCTCGCACGGGCAGAGGCAGAGCCGGCCCTGGGGCTCGCAGGCCCGCACCACGTCGGCCAAGGCACCCATCCCGGATTCGTTGCCGCGGTCGCCGACGGCGACGGTCGGTATGCCGGCCACCCTCGCTCGGTTTACGAGCACTTCGATGCGTGCCCGCCCTCCCTCGATGCTCTGCCCGCCGCAGCGATGGGCGACGCCCTTGGCGTTGAGGCCAGGCTTCTCTATCACCACGATGGCTCTTGGGCTGAGCCATTGCAGCAGTTCCTCGGCCCTGCCTTCCGCCCGCTCGTCGCAGGGGAAGGCTTCCAGCGCGAACGACGCCCCTGTCCCCGGCTCTGCCATTGCCTCCTCTTCACACAGACCGATGGCGTTACAGGCGGCCTTGATCGGTCCTAGCGTGGCCTCCTCGCCTAGCAGCAGGGGACGGGCGTGGAGACCAAGGCTGACAGCCCGGGCCAAGGCAGCAGCGCCAGGCGGACCATCCGTCTCGCCGTGGGGAAGGAGGCCGGGGACGTGGAAGCCGGTGGCGATCACGACGCGGTCGCCCGGCCGGACGACCTGAAGGAGTCTGTTGGCGGCCAGGAGGGCGGGCGGGCCGCCTTGCCGTTCCCGGGCCGCAGCGCAGAGGGTCGCCACGTTGCCCGTCGGCAGACTACCACCGAGCGCACCGCCACAGCAGATGCGCTCAACCGCGTCGGCAATGTCCATCTGCCGCGCCTCGCCCAGAACGCCGCCTGTCGTCACTCCGGCAACCCTCCGATTCAGGTCT
>JAJZQK010000415.1 GCA_021847625.1 Chloroflexota bacterium | reverse complement strand
AAGACACTCGACTCGCTCGCCGTGCTCGCGCCGGGCTTTGCAGCCGACGAGGCAGCGAATCTGGAGGACCTGGGCGCTCTTAGCGGGGCGAGAGTTATCTGGCAGGCTTCGGGCGAGTCGATCGGACGAATTGCGGCTGAAGAGCTGGGTCGCGCGCGTGAGGCCTGGGCGACCGGTGAGTACTTTGGGATCGTCGGAGGGCGCGGGGATCCCCGCGCCCTCCGAGCACACATCGCCTCGGTCCGCGCTGCACTGAGGGGAGAACGGGACCACCTGAAGCGTGACGCGCTCCGCCGACGCCTGGGCCGGTTGGTCGGCGGCGTTGCCAAGCTGCGCGTAGGCGCGGCCACTGCGTCCGAACTGGAATACCGCCGTTCGCTCGCCGAGCGCACCGTACACGTGCTTCGAGATGCAATGAGTGGCGGCGCGCTTCCGGGCGCGGGCAGCGCGTTGCTAGCGTGCCAACCGGCTGTCGCCGCCGCCGAAACCCACGACGAAGACGAGGCCATGGCCTTCAAGGTGCTTCACCGAGCGCTCGAAGAGCCGCTGCGCACAATTGCGCACAACGTCGGCCTGGAACCGTGCACCGCGGTCGAGCGCGCCCGTGCTGCGGGCCCCGGTTGGGGTCTGGACGCGAGGAGCGGCCAAATCGTCGAACTCGTTCCCTCCGGCATTGTCGATCCTGCGCCGGTCGTCGAAGCTGCACTGCGGGCGGCGGTGAGCGGGGCGACGATGGCGCTCACCATTGACGTGCTGGTCCACCGGCGCCTGCGCCCGACGATGGTGGAGCCATGACGAACTCGAAGGTGTTGCGCCGATTCGATTGGCAGCCCGTCGCGTCCCTGCCGGGGGAGAAGGGGGCGATTCTGCGCTTGGCTCAGGCCGGAGCGGGTCGATGCTTTGCGGCGACCCAGCACGGGCTGTGGGCCTCCAGACACGACGGACTGACGTGGGCACCCGTTGCAGGTCCGTGGAAGGACGCATTGGTTTCGGACGTCGCATCGTCGCCTGCGCCTGAACGCGATCGAACCTTGCTCGTCGGCACGGCCGTGGGTCTCCTGCGTACGGACGACGGCGGCAACTCGTGGACGACCGGCGCCGGCCAACGCCCGCTCGGCGGCGTCACTGCCATCTGCCTGTCGCCCACCTTCTCCCAAGATGGGCTCGCCTTCATAGGCACGGCGGAGGATGGCGTCCTCCGCTCTGAGGATGGGGGCAGGACGTGGGCTGCCTGGAATTTCGGCCTCCTGGACCTCAACGTTCTGAGCCTCGCTATCGTGCCGGATTTTGGCCATGACGAGACGTTACTGGCCGGAACCGACAGCGGGCTCTTTCGCAGCACCAACGGGGGGCGGGCCTGGCGCGAGGTGACGTTAGACGAAGATGTAACGCCAGTCGTATCGCTTGCCTTCTCGCCGAAGGTCTCGCCTGGAGGGCACGCCTACGCTTTCGCCGGCACCGACGGGGGTGGGCTGTTTGGCTCGTGGGACGGCGGCAAGAGCTGGGAACCCGCAAACACATGGGCCGGTAGCACTTGCATCAACTCTCTGCTCTGCGGGCCCGGCTTGCTCGTGGCGGCGACCAACGAGGGAGTCTCCCTCTCGCTGGATGATGGTGCGACCTGGCAGTCTGAGGACTTTCCCGAACCGATTCTGGCCCTGGGGCTGTGGTCCGGACAGTTGTGGGCCGGCACAACCACGACTGGTCTGTGGCGGGCGCAAATTGAGCTTGCGAGGAGCGCTCATGGCCGATGATGTGATGCTGGAGGTCCGGCACGTCAGCAAAGCCTTTCCAGGGACGCAGGCCCTGGACGATGTGAGCCTGGCCGTACGTCGGGGTGAAGTGCATGCGATCCTGGGGGAGAATGGGGCAGGCAAGTCCACTCTGATGCTCATTCTCGCTGGAGTGCACCGCAAGGATGCCGGCGAGATTACCCTGGAAGGGTGCAGGATCGAACTGATCGATCCCAAGCACGCTCAAAGGCTGGGTGTCAGGATAGTGTACCAGGAGCTGTCGGTGGTCCCGGCGATGAGCGTGGCGGAGAACATCTTTGTCAACGCCCAACCGACCAATCGGCTGGGGCTGATCGACATCGGCGCGCTGAACCAGCAGGCGCGCAAGGCGCTCGAGCTGCTCGATGTAGATCTGGACCCGGCGATCCCCGTGCGGGATCTAAGCACCGGTGACCAACAGCTCGTCGAGATTGCCCGCGCTCTAACCGGCAAAGCCAAGGTGTTGATCCTGGACGAGCCTACATCGGCCCTGGCCGAGCGTGAGACCCGCGTGCTCTTCGACGTCATCCGCCGCATCAAGGGAGAAGGCGTAGCCATCCTGTACGTCAGCCACAAGCTGAGCGAGATTTTGCAGATCTCGGATCGGTTGACGGTGCTCCGCGACGGAAAGGTCGTCGGCACCCTCGACACCCGCGAGGCCACCGAAGACCGTATCGTCTCGATGATGGTTGGGCGCGATCTCAGCCTGTATTACCCGGAGATGGGCCGGCCGAGCGAACCGTGCCTACTGGAGGTCAAGGGGCTGAAGGGCGAGAAGTTCGCGGATGTGAGCTTTAAGTTGTACAAGGGCGAGATCCTGGGGTTGGCCGGTCTGGCCGGGGCCGGGCGAAGCGAGGTGGCCCGGGCGATCTTTGGTGCCGACCCCCTGCTAGGTGGCGAGGTCTGCCTGAACGGCCGAAAGACGATCATCCGGTCGCCGCGCGACGCCGTCCGCGCCGGGCTGGGCTATCTACCGGAAGACCGCAAGGAGCAGGGGCTCTTCCTGCAGATGAGCGTCAGGGAGAACATGGTCGCCGCCAACTTGCGGTGGTTCAGCGGACGCCTGCTGATGGACCGCGGCCGAGCGCTCGCCGAGTCCGAGGGGATGATCCACCGACTTCAGGTCAAGACGCCGAGTGTTGAGCAGACGGTGATGAATCTGAGCGGCGGCAACCAGCAGAAGGTCATGGTCGCCAAGTGGCTGCTCACCCAACCGAAGGTCTTGATCGTGGACGAGCCAACACGGGGTGTAGACGTGGGGGTGAAACTCGAGATCCACCGGCTACTTCGCCAGCTGGCAGATGACGGCGTCGGGATAATCATGATCTCGTCCGAGCTGCCCGAGGTGCTGGGCATGAGTGATCGGATCGTCGTGATGCATGGCGGCCGCGTGGCCGGCCAGCTGGCTCACTCCCACGCCACGGAAGAGAAGCTGATGATGCTCGCCTCGGGTGTCGGCTCGAACAACAACGCCAACTCTTGAGCCAAGGGGAGAAGAGCCATGGGAACGTCGATTGGGTCGCGCGCCCCCACTACCGGTGCCCCGACCGTCACCCTCGGGCAACGGCTGGGCCGGACCGCCGTGCGGGTGCTTCGGGTGCGGGAGGCCTTTCTGGTCATCATCCTCCTCGCCATCGTCGTCGTAATGTCGATCCTGTCGCCCGGCTTCCGAACGGAAGGCAACTTCCGCGCGGTAATGCTGGGTTTCGCGATGGAAGGCATGGTCGTGGTGGGGATGACGATGCTGCTGGTGGGCGGGCTCTTCGACCTGTCGGTTGGCTCGACGATGGCCCTGGCAGGCATGGTCACGGCGGACCTGCTGCTACGTGGCGTGCCCGTGAGCGTGGCTATCCTGGCCGGTCTGCTGTCCGGCATTCTGGTCGGGTTGGTGAACGGCTGGATCGTGTCGAAGGTGAAGGTTAACGCGCTGATCGCTACCCTCGGCACCATGTCCATCGTACGCGGCATCGCCCTCACCCATTGGCAGGGCCAGCCGGTCATAAACCTGCCGAAGAGCTTCATCGCCATCGGCCAAGGCGTCGTCTGGGGCATGCCGGTGCCGCTCCTCATTTTGATTGCGCTGGTAATCGTCTGTGACGTCCTGATGCGACGGGCGCGCTGGTTCCGGCAGGCCTACTATCTCGGGGGCAGTGAGAAGGCGGCGATGCTCTCGGGCATCAACGTCAATCAGGTACGCGTGGTTCTCTTCATCCTGACCGGCCTTTTGGCCGCGTTGGGGGGAGTGGTCTCGACCGCTCGCCTGGGTGCCGCGTACCCCAACTCCTACGATAGTGTCGCTCTGCGGGTGATTTCGGGGGCCGTCATCGGCGGCTGCAGCCTATTCGGCGGCGAGGGCAGTGTCGTCGGGGCCATCCTGGGCCTGCTCTTCGTATCGATCCTGAGCGACATCCTGGTGCTCTTTGGGGTGTCGCCCTATCTAGAAGGCGTCGTGCAGGGCACGGCCCTGATCCTCGCGGTGGTGATCGACCTGGTTGCCCGGCGCCGGGTCCGGCGTGCCTGAACTGGCCTGTTTGGGTC
>JAJZQK010000414.1 GCA_021847625.1 Chloroflexota bacterium | reverse complement strand
GTCTATCAACTGACGTTACTCTACCAATACCTGACCGACGGGGATTTGCGTGTCGGTCTGAAAGCCTTCATCAAGACGGCCTGATTTATGACCAGGCCTCAGTTAACTGCTCAGGGAAAATGTCCTCGTAGCATACTAGGGAGCATGAGGTGACCTGCCCCCGAAAACTGGACCAGTGGAAAAGCGAATGTTATGCTCCCCGAACAGGGAGAAGGGCACGAAACAGCGGTCCAGCGAGGAGCAGATCATTCAGATTCTCCAGGAGGCGGAAGCAGCGCCGACCAAAATCGAGGTCTGCGGCAAGTACGCCATCTCGGAGTGGACCTACTACCGCTGGCGCCAGCAGTACCAGGGCTTGAACATGTCTCAGGCTCGCCGGCTGAAGGCCCTGGAGCAAGAGAACGAACGGTTCAAGAGGCTGGCAGCCGAGCAAATGCTGGCCAACGCGGCTTTGAAGGCAGCGCTTGTAGAAAGGGGGCTTCAGTAGGGGAGAAGCGTCAGATCGTGGCCGAGATGGTCGAGCGTGGGGTGTCGGAACGGACAGATTGCCGGGTAGTTGTGGTAGCGCTCAACCGACCAACTTGTCACTATCAGCTGCGGCGGAACGCCAAAACTGAGAAGGCGGGGATACGCGAGCAGGTAGTTGCTCTCGCCCACAAGCACGGGCGGTATGGTTGCCGGCGGATCACGGCCCTGCTGCGCCGCCAAGGCAAACGTCTCAACCATAAGCGTATCTGACGGTTGTGGCGGGAAGAAGGCTTGAGTCTGCCTCGCCGCAGGCCGCGCAAACGTCGTCTGGCCGCCAGAATAGCCTTACCGGCCCAGGCGCCGTATCGGGGGCACGTTTGGACCTACGACTTCGTCTTCGACCGCACGGATGGCCGGGCGGTGCTCAAGCTGCTGGTGGTGCTAGACGAGTACACCCGGGAGTGCCACGGGATTACGGTAGGCAGGCACCTGGGCAGCGAGGCGGTGATTACGGCGCTAGAGGGGTTATTCGAGCGATTGGGAGCCCCGGCTTACCTGCGTAGCGATAATGGCGGGGAGTTCATCGCCGCCCAGATGAAGGACTGGATAGCAGGGCGAGGGACGCAGACGATGTACATCAAGCCGGGGCAACCTTGGCAGAACGGCTATGCGGAGAGTTCCATCGGCAAGTTCAGAGACGAGCGCCTAAACGAGGAGGTGTTCTGCGGCGAGAAGCACGCTCGGGTGGTGGTTGAGCGCTGGCGGCGTCACTACAACGAGCAGCGTCCGCACAGCGCCCTGGCTTATCAGACGCCGGCCGAGGCGGCGCTGATCTCCTTTCTTGCAAGCACGGAGATCAGCCTACCAGTCACACAAGAGGGGGCTAACTCCTCACATATCTAGTGGGCCAGATCTGGGGGCCAGATCTGGGGACCACCTCTGGGGACCACCTCACTGGGCGAATCGAGGGCCTGTCTTTGAAGAGGGGGCCGCACTTGGGGCATGTTCGCGGATCATGCTCGTCTGCAGCCCACTCGTGGCCACAGCGTAGGCATTCGTGACTAGGCGCCGGCGCTCTTTTCTCGCTCATCCTATCGCTCTCCTTGTTGACTCTTTTCGGTTGGGAAGACCTCCACGGCCAGGTAGCGGCTGCTAGAATCGGTCGGCCGCGCGTGCAGGTATCTGCCTGTGGTGGCCACCGATTCATGGCCGAGCGTGGCCTGCACTAAGTAACTATCTCAAAATGACAGTCGCCAGAGTCGTCGGTACCACAACAAGGCACAGGCCAGTTTCAACAGGGCGAGGTAGTTGCATGCCTTCTTGTCCCAGCGGATCAGGATCGCTCGGCATTTGCTCAGCCACGCCAGAGTACGTTCCACCACCCAGCGCCGCGCCGGATACCGCTTCTCGCCCTCGGGAACTGCCGTCTCGCCGATGGGGCGGATGTGCGGAACGTATCCATGGTCCGCAACGGCCTGGCGACCGGTCGGATTGTCGTAGCCTTTGTCCAGGCACAGTAAGTGAATGGGCGCACCTGCTCGATGTGCTGACCCGCATCGCGGTGGAGCAATCTGAGCCGGGAGAGGTCGCCGTGGTCTTCGTCAACTCCTTTGTCATCAGCCCCACCGAGGGGGGCCATGCGAATCGGTGGGAGATCGGTTCCCTGATGGCCTACTATCCGGACACCGTGGATCTCGGCACGCTGCCGCCTTTGCCCACTCCGCTAAAGAACCTGGAGTACGGTGTCCTGGACGCTCCGACCTGCCGCTGCAATCCAACTCCAGACTTCGCCGTCCGGATAGAGTACGATCCTCGCAATGGTTCTGCGGAAGACGGTAAGGAGGACGTGGCCACTCAGGCCCGGCGGATCGCCCAGGTAGTTCGTGAGGCCATGGTTACGGTGAGCTAACCCCACTGGTCATAGATCCCTGCACGGGCTGCTAAGGCAGGGGTCCAGGGGCACAGCCTAATGGCAGCGGCTGGGGTGTCCCCAATCCTAGCCATAAACGCGATGAAGAGTACTTGCCATCATTCAGATATGTGCGTGATAGAGGGAAAAGGAGGAACGAATGGGAAAGAATGTGATCGTGGTCATGCTCGACAGTCTGCAGTTCAACTACCTCGGTTGCTATGGTAACAAGTGGATCAAGACCCCCAACCTCGACCGCCTGGCCCGTGAGGGCGTGCTCTTCGAGAACAACTATATCGAAGGCGTGCCCACGATCCCTTGCCGGCGGGCGATGTTCACCGGTCGCTATCACCTACATGACAAGGGCTGGTCCCCGCTGGAGATGGAAGATACCACGATCGCCGACCTCTGCTGGGGGCGGCCGATCGACACGGCCTTGGTCTTTGACAGCCCGATGTACCGCCTGCCCAAGTTCGGCTACACCCGAGGCTTCGACAAGGTCTGGTTCGAGCACGGCCACCAGAGTGATCACGAGTATTTCGGACGAGATCCCCTGTACCATCTGAAGGTCGAAGACTTCATTGAAGACCACATACTAGAGACCGCGGACAAGGTGATGGGGGAGCGGGTTATCGGTCCGCTGCTATATGAGATGGGTTGCCACCTGCGAGAGAGCCAGTACTGGAAGAGCGACGAAGACCACAGCGTAGCCAGGGTCATGAAGATGGCGGTCAAGTACCTGGAACACGCCGACCGCAATAAGCAGTTCTTCTTCTGGGTGGATAGCTTCGATCCCCACGAACCCTGGGACCCGCCGTCTGTTTATGACCCTGATTCAAAGTGCCCTTACGATCCCGACTACAAGGGCAAGGACATGTTCCTGCCCATCGAGGGCCGGGTCGAGGGAGTGTACATGGAGCCGGAGCTGCACCACATCCGAATGCTCTATGCGGAGAAGGTGACGATGGTCGACAAATGGCTCGGCTACCTTATGGACAAGGTCAGAGCCATGGGGTTGGAGGACAACACCCTCGTGCTGATGGTTTCCGACCACGGTGAGCCTATGGGCAACTACGAGCACGGGCACGGGCTAATGCGGAAGGTCCGGCCGTGGCCATACGAAGAACTAGTCCACGCGCCGATGATCATGAAAGGGCCGGGGCTGCCAGCGGGCAAACGCGTGAAGGCGTTTACTCAGTCATGCGACGTGGCGCCGACGGTGACGGACTGGCTGGGTATCGGCGTGCATCCGGAGATGATGGGCAAGAGCCTGCTGCCGCTGGCCAGTGGCGAGATGGACAAGGTTCGCGACTTCGCCGTTGCCGGTTATTACCGTTTCTCGGCCTCGATCATCACCGAGGACTGGTCGTACATCCACTGGCTCCGCCCGGAGGAGAAGACCATCGCCGAGAGCAACTTCCAGATCTACCGTCGCGGCACGGTCGAGCACGCGGGCCATCTCACTCGGATGTTCGGCGAGGTGGTCAGCGAGTCCCAGCGGCGCGCGAAGGAGGCCGCCACCCTGGACGACGAAGAGCAGTGGACCTGCACACCGGGCAGCGTCGCTGAGGTGCCCGAGCGCGACCAACTGTTCGATAGGAGAGCCGATCCGTTCCAACTGAACAACATCGCTGGGAAAGACCCAGGTCGAGCCTCGAAGCTCTATGCGCAACTGCGCGACTTCATGGCCGAGTTACGAACGTCTTAGAGCATGTCTTGAAAAGCCGGGGAAGCATACGGGCAGGCGTCAATTCCGCGCCTGAGATGCGTGGTCAGGTGCCTAAAGAGCCGTGCACGGCGGCTCCACACCAGCTGCGCTGCCTGCTTTCGACCATTTTCAAAACATGCTCTTAGTAACAGGGGCTACGCGGTGGGATGTCCACCAGCCTTAACAATTGATAATTGAGAGACTCCACGGTCGGGTGCAATGCGGTT
>JAJZQK010000413.1 GCA_021847625.1 Chloroflexota bacterium | reverse complement strand
CCCCCTTCCGCGAGCTCGCCGCCCGTCTGCCTCTCGCCGAATTGCATGCCCTCGCCCACACCGTGCCGGCAGGCGAGCGAACGGACTTCTTCGCCCGGGCGCTCCTCGCCAGGGGGGGCCTTACCCCGGAAACCCCGTGCCCGACCGTCGACGGCACGTACCTAGCCCCCATGCGCCGGGAGCAGTGGCGCATTGCCGGCATCAGACCGGCCAATCAACCGGAACGGCGCCTCAGGGGAGTCGCCCGCCTCCTCGCCGCCTACGCCGACGACGGCCTGGCCCGGCGGCTATGCCTGGATTGGCCGGAGGCGCCGCCGAGGCGGGCCTGCCTCGACCTGCGTAGGCGCCTCGTCGTCCGCGGCTCCGGCGAGGGCAACACGGCCGGGAACCTTATTGGACCCGGCCGAGCCGCCGACGTCGTGGTCAACGTCCTCCTGCCCTTTACCCTCGCCTACGCCGACCTGCATTCGCTGCCCGCGCTGCGTGAGGCGGTCCTTGCCGCCTACGGCCAGCACCGCCGGCTGGCCGAGAACGAGATTACGCGGGCGATGACGACGACCCTCTTGAGCCCGCAACGGCGAAAGGCCGCCCCGCGCACGGCCCGGCGCCAGCAGGGACTACTGCAGCTCTTCAAACGCTACTGCGATTACCGCCGCTGTGCCGAATGCCCCGCCGCCAGCCTCGGGTGATTGACACGGCGTACCCCCCTCCCGTATCATGAGCGTGAGCGCTTATGGAAGCTGAAAGTATCACTTTTGCCATCGCCTTTATGGCCGGTCTGCTCTCGTTTTCGTCGCCGTGCGTGCTGCCGCTGGTGCCGGCCTACCTATCCTTCTTGGCCGGCTCGGCCGTGACGGGCGTTGGCGCCGTGCCGCCGACACGGCGGCGGGTGATGCTGCAGGCACTGGCCTTTGTCGCCGGCTTCTCGCTCGTCTTCATCGCCCTCGGCGCCCTCGCCGGCCTCGTCGGCTACAGCCTCCAACCGCAACTGCCTCTTCTGCGCAAGGTGGGGGGGATCATCCTCATCATTCTCGGCCTGCACGTGGCCGGGGTGATCAAGATATCCGCGCTCTACCGCGAATGGCGCCCGGGCCTCGCGGCAAAGCCGACGTTTGGCGGGGCCACCTCGTTCGTCGTCGGCATGGTCTTCGCCTTCGGCTGGACCCCCTGCGTGGGGCCGGTGCTGGGCGGCATCCTCCTTCTCGCCGGCACGTCCACCACGGCCGGGCACGGCGCGCTGCTGCTCGCCAGCTACTCCCTGGGAATGGGTATCCCGTTCCTCATCGCGGGACTGCTGGCGGGGAGCCTGGTCGGCCTGCTGAAATCGTTGAACCGCTACCTGCGCTTGGTGGAGACCATCTCCGGGGTGCTGCTGGTGGCCCTGGGAATCCTCATCTTCACCGGCGAACTCGAAACCCTCACCACCTTGGTTGTGCCGCCTTTCTAGGTCGCATTCTTGCAGATATAGTCCGGGGATGGTAGCATTCTACTACCGGCGCCGCGGACAACTCACGCCACGGACCGGGCAGTAGAGGAGGCGGCAGATCGTGCCTGACAAGTGGGAAAGGGAAATTGAAGAGGTAATCCGCAAGAAGTATCGCGACGAGGGTGGCCCCAGGTATCAGCCACCGCGCCGCCAGGAGCCCCGGCGTCCCCGCCGGAACTGGCTGGCAAGTCTTAATTCCTTGTCGCCGGAACGCCTTCTCCTCTACGGCGTGGTAATGGCGCTGGCCGCCTACTTCGCCCGCCTGTTCTTCCCGGGCGCGGCTTTCTTCCTGGTGCTCGCGAGCGTCGTCCTCATCTTCGGGGCGGTCGCCGTCTCTGTGCTGAAGCGCGAGAATCCCTACGTCGAGAGGCGTTGGCGCGGCAGAACCGTGGAGCCGCCGTCACGGCCAAGACCGGTCAACTACTCGTGGTACCGGTTCCGCCACAACGTGCGCCGCTGGCTCAACCGCCTGCGCTAGGCCCGGGCCGGCATCAGCCGGCGTAGGCGGCGGGCCGCCTTGCGGGGAGAGCCGTAGCGGCGGACCAGGGCGACCAACCGGCGGCGCAACTCGTTCTGCGGCTTGCGTCGCATCGACTCCTGCAGAGCCCACGACAAGAACTGGTAGTCGTGCCCCTTGATCTTGAGCTCCGTCGGGTTCCGACGATAACTATCGTGGTCCTTGATTAGCGAGAGGTCGTTCTCCAGACAGTAGGTGTAGAGGTCGCTGCCCGGATGCGGGGTGTAGAAGGCGGGGCTGTAGTAGTCGGGATCGATCTCTTTCAACATCCGCACGGTGGCCATGATTTCCTCTTTGGTCTCTGTCGGCAGCCCGAGCATGTAGTTGGCCCAGACGCGGATGCCGTAGCGGCGGCAGATGCGCCCCGCCTCCAGGTTCTGGGCCACGGTTGTGCCCTTGCGCAGGAACTTCAGCATCCTGTCGCTACCGCTCTCGAAGCCGATGAAGAAGCCCCCCAGGCCCGTGCGCCGCATGAGCGCCACCATATCCTCGTTCTTGACGACGATGTCCGCTCGTGATTGGCAGAAAAACGGCTGCGTGAAGCCGTTCGCCCGGTAGGCCTCGCAGAACTCGACCACCCACTTCCGGTCCTCGGTCAGGCAGTCGTCGTGAATCAGCAGACTCTTGAAGTGATAGCGCTCGCGCAGGTACTTCAGCTCCTCGATGACGTTGGCCACGCTGCGCCGCCGCACGCGCCCGCCGAAGAGGATCCGCTCGGCCGGCTGGCAGAAGCTGCAATTGTAGAGGCAGCCCCGCCCGGCGATGATCGTCACGAACGGCATGGGTAGCTCGTCCGCGAGCGGCACTTCCGGCGAGTCCAGTGTATAGCCGGAGCGCCGCCACTCATTCAAGAACAGATCGCGGTCGCCGAAGGGCAGGCTATCCAGATCCGGCCGGCCGCCGTGGATCACCCGCTCTGGCGTCTTGCCCTCCTCCAGCTGCCTCAAGAGGTCTATGAACGCGTTCTCCCCCTCGTGGGTCACGACGTGGTCGATAGTCTTGTTGGGGGTTATCTCGTCCAGGGCCACGGTCGGATGGGGGCCGCCGACGACGGTGACGATGCGTGGGTCGACCTCCTTGGCGATGGCGACGGCCTGCACGGCGGGGTTGTAGTCCACGCTCATCATCGTCACGCCTATCACGTCCGGCTGGCGCCGTCGCAGTTCCTCCCGGTAGTGGTCCCAGCCGTCGAGGGCCCGCAGATCGATCAAGTCGACCTCATACCCGGCCTGGCGCACGCAGGCGCCGAGCATGCAGAGCCCGTGGCTGATCCAGCCGGCATCCATGCCCTTGCCCGCGCTGCGGAAGCCCGGGCCGACGATGCCCGGATAGACTAGCGTAACGTGCATAATTGCAGCCTCCTAGAGTAGCCCCACCTTGCTGTTGTCGCCCAGCATCATCTTGTAGGCCCTCGGCTTAACCGACGACAGGCTGAGCTCGACGTTGCGACCGATGAGGCTGTCCTCCAGGCGGTGCGGCAGATCGCTGATGCGGCAGTTCTCCATCACGATGCAGTGCTCGACCTCGCTGCACGTGACCTGGCAATCGTGGTAGATAGAGGTGAAGGGGCCGATGTACGAATTGACGATGCGCGTGTTCCTGCCGATGGCGGCCGGGCCGCGGACCACGCTCCTCACCAGCTCGGCACCTTCCTCTAGGACGACACGGCCGTACACCTTCGAATCGCCGTCGATGGTGCCGTCGAGGTGCTGCACGAACGTCTCCAGGACGTTGCGGTTGACGTCCAGCAGGTCCTCCATCTTCCCGGTGTCGAACCACCAGCCCTCGTGGACGAAGGGACGTACGACGTAGTCGCGCTCGACCAGATATTGTATGGCGTCGGT
Organism: Chloroflexota bacterium; assembly: GCA_021847625.1. Next base: position 487 of record JAJZQK010000413.1, on the reverse strand, counting down.
TATCTCGAGCTCGCCCCGGCGCGAGGGGCGGATGGCGTTGACGGCCTCGAAGACGTTCTCGTCGAACATGTAGATGCCGACGAGCGCCAAGTCGCTGACCCACTCGCGCGGCTTCTCGATCAGCTGCAGCACGCGGTCGCCGTCGAGCCGGGCGACGCCGAAGTTCTGGGGGTCGGGGACCTGCTTCAAGATGATCTGACAGTTCATCTGCCGCGACAGGAAGCCGTCGATCAATCGCTTGATGCCCCCCTGGATCACGTTATCGCCCAGGAGCATAACGAACCTGTCATCGCCCAGGAAATCCCGGGCGATCTTCACGGCGTGGGCGAGCCCCAGGGGCTGGTCTTGTTCGATGTAGGTGATCTTGGCGCCGAACCGCGAGCCGTCGCCGGCCGCCGCCTTGACCTCGGCCCGTGTGTCGCCGACGATGATGCCGATGTCCTCGATGCCCGCCTCCACCAGATACTCGATGGCGTAGAACAACACC
>JAJZQK010000412.1 GCA_021847625.1 Chloroflexota bacterium | reverse complement strand
TATCCTGCTGGGTGCCCCCCAGCCGTCGCTAACCCTCGCCCAGGAGATGGGCGTGGCCGACGAGGTTATCGACGTGCTGTCGGTGTCGGCCGAGGAGCGGATAGCGCGGGTCCTGGCGCTGACCGAACACGGAGTCGGTGCGGATGTGGTGTTCGAGACGGCAGGGGTGCCTTCGGCTTTCATCGAAGGGTTGGAGATGCTTCGCAAGATGGGCACGTTCGCTGAGGTGGGGAACCTGATCGACACTGGCGCCACGGCCCAACTCAACATTGCCCGGCTGATTACTTCCAAGGCCGTGAATCTCTTCGGCGTCGTCTCCCAGCCGCCTCAAACCATGGTGAAGGCACTGAAGACTATGGAGATCACCGGCAAGCGGTTTGATTACAAGCGGCTGGTAACCGCCCAGTTCAATGTAACCGAGGCGCTGGACGCCGTGCGGCTCGCCCAGGATCCCGTGGAAAAGGGCATCAAGATCGTGCTGCGTGGGGCCGGCTTTCAGTAGTCCTTAGCGCATGTCCAGCGGCTGGTCAGCTCCTACGGCGGGGTTTGGGGCCCCTACGACTCTCCCCTGTAAGACGGACCCAAAGCGCAGCGCTTGAGGGGGATCTGGCAGTGGGGCACACCAGACTCCACTCCAATCGGGGCAACCGGCGGGAGGTGTTTGAGAATGGGGAAGGACAGCAGGCGGTTCAGCGGGAAGACGGCATGGGTCACGGGATCATCGCGGGGTATCGGTCGGGCCACCGCCGACCACCTGGCTAGTCTTGGCGCGGCGGTGGCTGTCCACGGCACAAGGGCGGCTTCCGCACCCGGCTCCGGTGAGGTGTACTCGCTGGAGGCTGCTGCTCGATCCATCGCCTCGGAGCACGGCGTCGAGGTGCTTTCGGTCCACGGCGATCTCACTGACGAGCCGACGGTAAAGAGGATTGCGGGGGAGGTGAGAGCGAGGTTTGGACGGATAGATCTTCTGGTCAACTGCGCGGGCGGCGACATCGACCCGCAGGGAACAGGTGGTGCCATGGACGGGCGGCCGCGGCAAAACGATGCCATCTTCGTCTCCTTGGAGGATGTTCGGGCCGTCCTGGACCGCAACCTGATGACCTGCATCCTGGTTTGCCGCGAGGTGGCGCCGGAGATGATGGAGCGGCGCTCCGGCCGGATAGTCAACATCGGCAGCATCGCGGGACTGGGAGCGACTACCGTGGGGGTGATCTACGCCGCTGCCAAGGCTGCGGTGGCCGAGTACTCCCGCTGCCTGGCGATGCAGTTGCGGCCCTACGACGTGGCGGTGAACGTGGTGGCGCCGGGGCCGATCCTGACGCAGCGGTTCATGGCGGGCCGCGCCTTGGACCAGCAAATGATGGTAGAAGGCGGGACGCTGGTTCGGTATGGGCGGCCTGTCGAGGTCGCCAGGGCGGTCGGGTTCCTGCTGTCGGAGGACACGTCCTTCATAACGGGCCAGGTGCTGCGGGTCGACGGTGGGATCCAGTGCTGGCCTGGGTGAGGGGCACAAGACTGTGGCTCTGGTTTCAGGCAGGCGCGGGTACGAGCTGTAGGCGGAGATGGACAAGAGTTCTCTCGGCTGCCGCCCGCCACCATCAGTAGTGAAGAGGGCAGCCCATCTTCAGACAACAGGGAACGGAAAGGTAAGAGTAGTTCATGAGCGACGGCTTTTCCGGCAAGTTTCTGCGTGTTGATCTGACCCGAGGAGAGATCAGCATTGACGAGCACGACGAGACCTTCTGGCGCGAGTACATGGGCGGATGGAACACCATACTGTACTATCTCCTCCGCGAAACCAAGCCCGGACTGGATCCGCTGGGCTCGGATAACCTACTCGTCTTCGCCCCGGGTGTCCTGACCGGCAGCCACTTCTCCGGCAGCGGTCGCAGCGCCGTTGGCTGCAAGTCGCCGTTGACCAATGGTTTCGGTGCTGCTGAGGTAGGCGGTTTCTGGGGCGCAGAGTTGAAGAACGCGGGCTGGGACGGCATAGTCATCAGCGGCCGCGCGCCCGAACCCAAGTACCTTTGGATGCGTGACGACGAGGTGCAACTCCGGGATGCCGAGAGCCTCTGGGGGCTGGAGACGCTCGAATGCCAGGAGGCCATGCGTGCAGAGCTGGGGGATCGACTTGTCAGGACCGCGCTTATCGGCCCGGCAGGCGAGAAGCTCGTTAAGTATGCTGCCATTGCCAACGACCTCAGCCACTTTGCGGGTCGAACCGGCGTCGGGGCAGTGATGGGGTCCAAGCTGCTCAAGGGGATCGCTGTCCGTGCCAGTTCCAGGGGTTCAACCGCCGATCCGCTCAAGGTGCAGGAATTGGCCCGGTGGGTGGGGCCTAATGTGAAGGAACTGGCCTACACCCTAAACGCCTTCGGCACGGGTGCCATCATGACGCCCCATCTGCATTCCGGAAACCTGCCCACCAACAACTTCCGCGACGGCAACTTCTGGAACATCGAGAACCTCTCCTCCCAGACCATCAAGCGTACCATTCTGAAGAAGATGGACAGCTGCTACGCATGCGCGGTTCGCTGCAAGAAGATGGTGGCGACCCACGAGCCATACGAGACGAAGCCGGAATACGGCGGCCCCGAGTACGAAACGCTGGCGGCGCTGGGGAGCGACTGCGGAGTGGATGACCTGATGGCGGTGAACAAGGCGAGCGAGCTGTGCAACCGCTATTGCATGGACAGCATCTCCGTTGGTGCCACCATCGCCTTCGCCATGGAGTGCTTCGAGCACGGTCTGCTCACCAAGGAGGACACCGGCGGGATCGATCTCCGCTTTGGCAATGCGAAGGCGCTGGTCCAGATGACCGAGATGATCGCCAAGCGGCAAGGGTTGGGCGACCTCCTGGCCGAGGGCGTGAAGATCGCCGCGCAGCGGATCGGCCGGGGAGCAGAGGAGTTCGCCATCCACGTGAAGGGGCTGGAGGTGCCTATGCATGAGCCCAGACTGAAGCGAGCCCTGGGAGTCGGGTATGCCATCTCCCCCACGGGGGCCGACCACAACCACAACATCCACGACCCGGACTTCGAGAAGCCAGGCCGGAAGGTCGACATGTTGAAGTCTTTCGGCGTTTCGGGACCTGTCGCAATGGAGGATATAGGCGAGGACAAGATCCGCGTCTTGAAAGCCGTGACAATGTGGGAGATTGCGATGAATTGTCTCGGCATCTGCCGTTTCGTGCCTTGGAGCTTCGAGCAAGGCACGGAACTGGTAAAGGCCGTCACCGGCTGGGACGTGGATCTGATGGAGGTCAGTAGGGTTGGGGAGCGAGCCATGACCCTGGCCCGCATCTACAACCTGCGTGAGGGCCTCACCCGGAAGGACGACTGGCTGCCCGATCGCTTCTTCCACCCGGCCACGGTGGGGCCACTTAGCTCCACCGCCGTGGACCCTGAGAAGCTCGCGGAGGGCATCTCCATCTATTACGAGATGCTGGGTTGGGACCGGGAGACTGGAGTGCCGACGGCGGCGAAGACCGAGGATCTGAATGTCGAATGGGCTGCCAAGACCCTTCAGGCGACCACGAGAGGGTAATCGTGGCTCTCCATATCCGGGTCCGGCTCTTCGGTGACCTGGAGCGCCATCTCGGGAAGAGCGGGCAGACCCTGGCTCTCGAACTGCCCGACTTCGCCACCGTGGGTGACCTCCTTGCCCGACTTGGGCCGATGGGCGCAGAGGTCTGGCGCGTCAGCATAGGGGGCGAGCCAGCCACGCCAGACCGAGAACTGGCCGATGGCGACTCGGTGTTCCTGTTTCCGCCAATCGGAGGGGGCGCTCAGGATCTAGCGAATGGAAGCAGCGAAGGAGCCGACTATGAGGACCGACGAATCGGTGGCTGGAAAAGTCGTGATCGTGGCTGGCGCGAGTAGCGGTATGGGAGAGGCCACTACCCGCTTGTTGGCAGAGGACGGTGCACACGTTGTCGCCGTGGGTCGGCGTGGTGATCAACTCCGAGAGCTGACATCCGAGCTTCGGGGCCGCGGCCTTAGTGTCGTCAGTTGTCCCGCCGACCTGCGAGACCGCGAGCAGGTAGAGCGTATGGCGGCGACGGCGTTGGAGGCCTTTGGACGCGTGGAGGCTCTGATCTATACCGCTGGCATCAACAGGCCAGAGCGCGCGATCACCGCCCTAAGGCCCGAGGTCTGGGACGATATGATCGCCACCAATCTGACGGGGGCCTTCCACTGCACTCAGGTGCTCTTGCCACAGATGCTAAGGCAGGGATCTGGTCTCTTCGTGTACGTTTCATCTCTTTCAATACGACGGCCCGATGCCTCTGGGGTGGCTTACAAGGCGAGCAAGCATGCCCTGACGGGGCTCGCCGACGGCGTC
>JAJZQK010000411.1 GCA_021847625.1 Chloroflexota bacterium | reverse complement strand
AGGACTACCTTGAACCAGAAGATGCGCGTCGCCGTCATCGGCGTCGGCCTCTACGCGAGCAGATACCACATCCCCCAGCTCATCGCCAATCCCAACGTCGAGTTGGCCGCCCTCTGTGGCCGCACGCCCGAGAGCGCCAACAAGAAGGCCGAGCAGTTTGGCGTCCCCGTCGCCTACACCGACTACCGGGAGATGCTCGACAAAACCCCCCTCGACGCCCTCGTCGTGAGCACGCCGCATGCGCTGCATTACGAGCAAGCCAGGGCGGGGCTGCTGCACGGCCTCTCCGTGCTGATGGACAAGCACCTGGTGCTGCACATGGCCGGCTGGCGCGAGCTGAAGAGGCTTGCCGATGAGCGCGGACTCGTGCTCATGCCGGCGCTGAACCGCCACCTCGACCCTGCCTATCTTTACACCCGGCAGCTGATCCGCTCGGGCGAGCTGGGCGAGGTCTACTTCGCCCGCAGCCTGCAGGTGCACTACCCCACCGAAGGCTACTATACCAAGTACGCCTACGCCGGCGGCGGGCCCTTCACCGGGCGCAGCAGCCACATGGCCGCCGTGATCCCCTGGCTCACCGGCTGGCAACCGGCCGAGGTGCAGGCGACGGCGACGTTCAGCGATGAGCTCGAGGTAGAGCTCAGCGGCATCATCAACGTCAGGGCAACCGGCGGGCAGCTCTTCCAGATTGCTACCATCAAGGCGGGCCATGGGTTTGTCGACGAGGTGGAGGTCATCGGCACCAAGGGCAGGGTTCGCATCGCCAATACCGGCTCCTACATGCCCTGGGTCCCCACGCGCTTCGGGCCGAATGGCGAGCCTATGTCGGTAGGCGAGCTGCCCAAGGGGGAGACGACGACGGACCACTTCATCGCCGTCATCCGCGGCCAGGAGGAGAATCGCCTCCCCGCCACGGACGGCGACCCCAGCGTCGCCATCATCGAGGCGGCCTACGACTCGGTCCGCACCGGCCAGACCATCAGGCTGCGCTGACAGGCAGCCAAGGAGCGCATAAACGAGGAGGGCAAGGCTATGAAGATGGTAGAAGTGCAGCGCTGCGCGCGCACGGCAATCGAGAAGTGCGCGGGCGTCCGTCCCGGCGAACGCGTGCTGGTGGTCACCGATACCATGCGCGACCAGAGCGTCGCCCAGGCTCTGGTGGGGGAGGCGCTGGCGGCGGGGAACGAGGCCGTGCTGATGGTCATCCCCACCCGCCGCCTTGCCCCCCAGGAGCCCCCCGCCTCCACGGTGGCGGCGATGCAGGTCGCCGACGTCGTCTTCCTCTATACCACCTACTCCCTCTCGCACTCCCAGGCGCGAGTCAAGGCCCAGCAGGCGGGGGCTAGGGTCATCTCGATGCCCGGCGTCACCGAGGATGGCTTTCTGCGGACGCTCTCGGTCGACATGGACGCCCTCGCCAGCCTGACCAATCGCCTCGCCCGGCGCGTGGAGGCGGCGCGCACCGCTCGCCTCACCACCGCCCTGGGCACCGACGTCGCCGTGGACCTGGGCAACCCGGTGACGGCCATAGACGGCATCTGCCGGGAGCCGGGCGAGATCGACTTCTTCCCACCGGGGCTCTTCCTCAGCGTGCCCCACGAGGGCGGCGTCAGCGGCAAGGCCGTCGTCGACGGGGCGATCACCCAGATCGGCCGCCTCTCCACGCCGGTAACGATGGTCTTCGACAAGGGCCGGCTGGTGAAGATCGAGGGCGGCGGCGAGGCGGCACGTCTGGAACGCCTCCTTAGCTCGCTCGAGGACGACAACGCCTACAGCTTCGCCGCCTGGGGCATCGGCAGCAACCCCGGCGCGGCGCTAGTGGGGGAGGACCCCAGTTTCGAGGGCGAACGCGCCTTCGGCTGGTGCCACGTCAGCACCGGCAGCAACGCCACCTTCCCCGGCGGCAAGGTCCAGGCGAAGATCCACCTCGACGGCATCATCAGCAGCCCGACGATCTACCTGGACGAAGAGGTCATCCTCAAGGACGGCAAGTTTCAGGGGGAGTTCGCCCAATGAAGATCGCTATAATCGGCGCCGGGTCGTTGGGATGCGTGTTCGGCGCCATGCTCACCACCGCGGGGCACGATGTGTGGCTGATCCACCGCCGCCGCGAGCACGTGGACAAGATCAATCGCGACGGGCTGCACGTGGAGGGGCTTAGCGGCGACCGGTACGTGCGGGTCAAGGCCACGACCGACCCCGCCGAGGTCGGCCCGGTGGACCTCGCCCTCGTCCTCGTCAAGGCCATGGACACGCGGGCGGCAGTGGCGAACGCCGTCTCGCTCGCCGGGCCGGAGACGGTCTTCCTGACCCTCCAGAACGGCCTGGGCAACCGGGAGAAGATCGCCGAAGTGGTGGGCGAGGACCGGGCGATGGCGGGCATCACCGGCGTCGGCGGCGAGCTGGTGGGGCTGGGGCACGTGGTGCACACCGTGGCCGGCACCACCTACGTGGGCGAGCTCGACGGGAGCATCTCGCCCCGGGCCGAGCTGATCGCCCGCGCGCTCGACCGAGCCGGCATCCCCACGGAGGTCACCGCCAACGTCCAGGGGCGCATCTGGGACAAGGTTCTGCGCAACTCGGCGGCCAACGCCACCTGCGCCATCACCGGCTACACGCCTGACTACCTCTTCGCCTTCCCCAGTTCGCGAGAGTGGGTGGAGCTGGTGGCCAGGGAGACGGCGACGGTGGCCGCGGCCTTGGGTGTCAAGCTGCCCTACGACGACCCCCTCGCCTGGCTCCGCAAGCTGTGGGGCACTGCCCCGGATCCCACCTCCCCGGCCGCACACAAGCCCTCGATGGTGCAGGACATCGAGAAGGGGCGGCCGACGGAGGTTGAGGCCATCAACGGGGCCGTCGTGCGGGCGGGCGAGTCGGTCGGCGTGCCCACCCCCTATAACCGGGCCCTGACTCTCCTGGTCCACATGATAGAGGCCAAGCAGCAATACGACAGCAGCCGGCCTGGCCGTAGCTCGAGCTGAAAGATACCGTATTTCGGAGGAACAAATGGCAAATAGACCCAACAAAGTCATGATCCTCGGCATCGACTCGCCGATCGTCCCCCGCCTGTACGCGTGGGCGAAGGCGGGCAAGCTGCCAAACTTGCAGAAATTGCTGGCGGATGGCGTGTTCGCCAAGAACTGCCTGGTGCCCTTCCCCACCATCACCCCGCCCAACTGGACGACCATCGCCACCGGCGCCTGGCCGGTGACCCACGGCATCACCGACTTCGACGTCCACCTGCCCGGCGACCCGCTCGACAAGCTGCACATGGGCTTCAACTCCGAGGAGGTGGAGGCGGAGCGCATCTGGCAGGCCCTCGACAAGCAGGGTAAGAGCAGCATCGTCGTCAATTACCCGACCACCTGGCCGCCGACCGTCAAGAACGGCTATCAGCTCGGCGGCTGCGGGCTCGGCCCCACCGAGTGGCGGGCCGGCCTGCCCCTCGCCGCGGGACCGCGCGCCAACCTGGCCATGGACTCTCTCATCGCCACCGAGATGTACCCTTTCAGCGAGGAGATCACCTTCAAGAGGGCCGGGGAATGGGCGGGCCTCTCGCACTCCCCCGCCGCCCTGGAAGGGGAGGTCACCTTCACCCCGCGCCGCTCGCGCGAGAAGATGGAGCCCCTGACCTGGTACTTCCTCATCGACCGCTCCGCGGGCTCTTCCGCCTACGACACGGTGACGATCGCCAAGGCCAAGAGCAAGGACGCCGTGTTCGCCACCCTCAAGCCGGGCCAGTGGACGCCCAACATCTACGACACCTTCGGCACCGACTCCGGGCCCAAGCAGGCGGTGTTCCGCCTCAAGCTTGTGGAACTCTCGCCCGACGGCCAGCAGTTCCGCCTCTACCTGCCGAGCATCTGCGGCCTGGAGGGCTGGGGCTACCCGGAGGGCATCGAGAAGGAGATCGTCTCGGAAGAGGGCCTGCCGATCGGCCGGGCGGCCTGGGAAGCCCTCGTCTACGAGTGGATCGACCGCGACACGCTGGCCGAGGCGATCGACTTCCACCACCGCTTCCTGGCCGACGCCTCGCTGCACCTGTTGAAGACCAAACCCTGGGACCTGTTCATCACCCACCTCCACCCGACGGACTGGATCTACCACACCTGGGGCCTGGAGCTGGACCCGGCGACCGCCGAGGACAAGGCGGCGGTTGCCGTCTGGGAGGAGCTGGAGCTGCGCATCTACCAGCAGGCGGACCGCACGGTCGGCAGCATCCTCGAGGCGGCGGACGAGGACACGCTCGTCGTCGTCGTCTCCGACCACGGTGCCAAGACCAGGGGGCCGGAGGTCGACGTGAACGAGATTCTGCACGACGCCGGGCTCCTCGTCTTCACCGAC